>VRUD01000124.1 GCA_019456305.1 Cytophagales bacterium
GCTTTGGTAATTTCAAAATTAATTGAAAGAAATCCTTCAATAGATGTAAATCTGATAGAGGATGTGATATTTGGTGCAGCTAACCAGGCTGGCGAGGACAACAGGAATGTAGCAAGGATGGCGCTTTTGCTGGCAGGTTTGCCTATTGAAACAGGTGGTGTTACCATCAACAGGCTCTGTGCATCAAGCCTGCAATCTATCATGGACGCTTCAAGGGCTTTGATGTTGAATGAAGGAGCGGTTTACATTGCTGGTGGAGTAGAAAGCATGTCGCGTGCCCCCTTTGTTACGGCAAAGGCAGAAACAGCTTATTCCCGGAAAAATGAAACCTATGATACTACCATTGGCTGGCGGTTTGTAAATTCCAAATTGAAAGAAATGTACTTCCCTTATTCAATGGGAGAAACCGCTGAAAATGTGGCTAAAAAATGGAAAATATCCAGGAATGAACAGGATGAATTTGCATACAATTCACAATTAAAGTATAAAAAAGCCTATGAAGCAGGGAAATTTAAAGATGAGATCATTCCCGTACAGATCCCACAACGTAAAGGAGGCCTGGTAGTGATTGATACCGATGAACATCCCAGGTTCTCGCCCCTTGAAAAATTAGCAACACTCAAACCCGCTTTTGCTGAGAAAGGAACCGTTACAGCAGCAAACTCATCAGGAATAAATGACGGGGCTGCTGCTGCTATTATTGTCAATGAAGATACGCTTAAAAAATACAACTTAAAACCCATCGCAAGGATGGTATCTATGTCAATTGCAGGCGTTGACCCTGATTTTATGGGAATTGGTCCTGTACCTGCCACTGAGAAAGCTTTGAAACGTGCCGGTTTGAAAATGGAAGATATTGACCTGGTTGAGCTCAACGAAGCATTTGCTGCCCAATCCATAGCCTGTATTCGGGATCTGAACCTAAACCCTCATATCGTTAATGTGAATGGTGGCGCTATTGCTTTGGGGCATCCATTAGGAGCCAGCGGGGCAAGGATTTCAGCCACATTGCTGCATGAGATGAAAAAAAGAGATAATGTGAAATACGGGCTTGCTACGATGTGTATTGGAGTGGGGCAGGGGGCGGCTGTTGTTTTTGAGAAGTGTTGAAATTTGAACGGTTTTTAAAGTTTTAATTTTTCAGGTCTTGTCTGGCATTAAAAAAAGTGGCTCTAATCTAATTGTTGAATGTTTTGAAAACGCTGACTTCAGAAGTTTGATAAATTAAAAGCGTTGAGTTTTGTAAAGATCTCTATGTGTTATGAGGACGATTTTTTGGGATGATCCTCTTTATAAGAAATAAAAAAAGCCCACAATGCTATTAAAACCAATCCTGCAAGTATAGTGTAAAAAGCTTCCATATTATTCACATTTTTTAGGTGGAATTGTATAATAAGCCACCGCAATTAATATTATAACTACTAATATTATTAAAAGTCCTGCTATTAATGTTAACTTATTTGTTAAAATGCTCCCTATCAATCCTACAGTTGCAAGATATTTAGCAATATCCATCAACATCTTACCAAGTTCTTTTCTTCTATCTTCATTCTTCATAGCATAATTGCTAATTTCAATAAATTGCTAGTATCTTTACTATATATCTATGAAAATGCAAATTACAACAGTATTTATTTAAATTCCAAATTTTTTTTTAATAAAAACTTTAACTTTACAAATTAGAAGTTGCATTTCTAATTTGTAATTCAGATGAGATTTTTTATAGAAATCGCCTATAAAGGCACCAACTACCACGGCTGGCAAATCCAGCAAAACGCAAATACCGTTCAGCAGGAAATAAATAACGCATTAAGCAAAGTATTGCAATGCGAAATTAAAACTACCGGAAGCAGCCGCACTGATACGGGAGTGCATGCTTTACAGCAATTTGCACATTTTGATATTACCAATGGGATAAAGAATGTTTCCAATATTCTGTATAAGTTAAATTGTATCCTCCCGGAAGACATTGTGATCAAAAATATTTACAAGGTAAAAGATGATGTGCATGCACGATATGATGCTATTTCAAGAAGCTATGAGTACAGGATCTGCAAAAGTAAAGATCCTTTTTTAAAGGATACTTCTTATTTTTATAGTAGAACACTTAATATTGATAAAATGAATAAGGCAGCCAACTTACTTTTATCTTATAAAGATTTTACAACTTTCAGTAAACAGGATACTAAAGCAAAAAATAATTCATGCAATATTTTCAAAGCAGATTGGGAAGTTGATCATTCGCCTGCCCCGCCTGCGGTGGGGTTATTTGTCACTTCGAGAAGTTCCCGATTGCATCGGGACAGGCGGGATCTCCGCTTCGCTCCTACTGGTGATATGCTAATATTTTGTATCAGGGCTAACAGGTTTTTAAGAGGAATGGTCAGGGCTATTGTAGGTACTTTACTGGAAGTTGGATTGGAGAGAATGACTGTTAAAGAATTTGAAAACGTGATTGCAGGTAACGATCGTTCACGGGCAGGTTTTTCTGTGCCGGCAGAAGGGTTGTTTCTTATAAAAGTTGAGTATCCGGATTTTTTAGGTCAAATAATTTTAAATATTGAAAAATAAGAGGTATTTTTGAAGAAAAAAAATCAATATCATGAAAAAACAATTAAAATTAACTGCCATTTTTGTTCCTGCTGAAGAAGGCGGGTATACAGCCTACATAGAAGAATTAAGGGGGGTGGTTAGCGAAGGCGATACTTTAAAAGAAGCCCAGGAAAATTTGATGGATGCTTTAGCACTAATGCTGGAAACAGAGAGAGAAGAAGCAGAAAA
The DNA here is from genome assembly GCA_019456305.1 of Cytophagales bacterium. NCBI lineage: Bacteria > Pseudomonadati > Bacteroidota > Cytophagia > Cytophagales > Cytophagales bacterium. Next base: position 2,782 of record VRUD01000124.1, read on the forward strand.
TCTACCACAAAACAATACGAAGATAATACGGAAAGAATTTTCTATAGCTGTATGAAAAGAAATACATTTATTAAACATCTTAAATTACATAACTGCTATTTTTTTAGAGAAGGTACAAAACACAGCATATACAAAAACTTTACAAATGGATATAAAACGTCAGTTCCGAGGCACCCTACACTGAGAAAATACACTTGTATTGAAATTTGTAAGCAATTAGAGATCCCTTCCCCTTTTTAAAACTAAAATGAATCGTCAATAATAATTATGCCTCAACCCCAGGACCAAACCGATAAAATATTTGACCGTAAGGTCATAAAGGAATTATTTGTTTTTGTAAAACCTTACATTGGCCTGTTTTATTTTTTGATCATCATTACATTCCTTCTTGCAGCCTTGTCTCCGGTCAAACCTTTGCTCATACAGTATACGGTTGACAATTATATTTTAACAGCAGATAAAAGCGGGCTTAGTATGATGATCATTTACATGGTTGGGTTGTTATTGATCCAGGCAGTGATACAATATGGGCACACCTATCTTTCAGGATGGCTCGGGCAAAATATTATCAAAGATATCAGAATTCAATTATACCGGCATGTACTGAAGCTGCGGCTGAAGTATTATGATAATACCCCTATCGGGAGACTTGTTACAAGAAATATCTCTGATGTTGAGACATTATCAGACGTGTTTAGCCAGGGTTTGGCCGCCCTTGCAGGTGATCTTCTGCAATTGATATTTATTATTGCAATAATGTTTTATACAGACTGGAGATTAACGCTGATAAGCCTTTCGGTGATCCCCTTTCTTGTACTAAGCACCTGGATCTTTAAAGAAAAAATAAAATATGCTTTTAGCCAGGTTCGTACAGCAGTTGCTAATTTGAATTCATTTGTACAGGAACATATTACCGGCATGAGCATTGTACAGATATTTAGCAGTGAACAAGCTGAATATGAGAAATTTAAAGTGATAAATCGTGAACATAAAAGGGCTAACTTAAAGACTGTTATGTATTTCTCTATATATTTTCCCGTATCCGAAGTATTGGCAGCAGCAGGTATAGGTTTGCTCGTATGGTATGGAGCCAAAGGGGTGTTGGAAGACCATGTTACCCTCGGTACACTTATTGCCTTTATTATGTATATCAATTTGTTTTACAGACCCCTCCGCATGATCGCTGACAGGTTTAATACGCTGCAATTAGGCATAGTTAGCACTGACAGGATCATTAAGCTTTTACACAATAAAGACTTTATTGCAAATAATGGTAGATATATTCCGTTAGAAATTCGAAATCCGATAAAAGGAAATGTCAGCTTTGAAAACGTTTGGTTTGCTTATAATGATCAGGATTATGTATTAAAGGATATATCTTTTGAAGTAAAAGCCGGAGAAACCATTGCCCTGGTAGGCGCTACAGGTGCAGGTAAAACTTCAATCGTTAATTTATTAAACAGGTTTTATGAGTTCAATAAAGGAAATATTAAAATAGATAATATTAGCATTAGAGAGTATGAATTATTTTCATTGAGGAAGAATATTGCAGTGGTGCTCCAGGATATTTTTCTTTTTTCAGGATCAATTGAAGAGAATATCAGCCTTGGGAATCCTGAGATCACAAAGAAGCATATGTGGTATGCAGCAGAGTTGATCGGAGCAGTAAAATTCATAGAAAAGCTACCGGGTAAATTTGATTATAAAGTGATGGAAAGAGGCGCTACACTATCTTATGGCCAAAGACAACTGATCTCTTTTATAAGAGCCATGGTCTATGATCCTAAGATCATTATACTGGATGAAGCAACATCTTCAGTGGATATAGAGACTGAAAGATTGATACAATCAGCAACAGAAAAGCTGATGCGGGGAAGAACCTCAATTGTAATAGCACACAGGTTATCAACTATCCAGGAAGCAGATAAAATTGTTGTTCTGGATAAGGGAGAGATCAAAGAAATGGGTAAACATGAAGAATTGCTTGAGCTGGGAGGGTATTATACGCAGTTGTATGATATGCAATATAGAAAAGTTGGCTGAGCAATTCTTTTTGGGAGGTGAGTGAAGGTTAGGGGTTAGGACTTAATTTTGAGGTTTTTATTTTGACAGGATTATTTTCTTGTTAATTACCTCATCACTAGTAATTAAACGAACGATATAAATGCCGTTGGGTTGGCTGCTCAGGTCAATTTGGTAGTTTTTTTGAAGGATTGGAGCTTCTAAAACCACATAAATTTCCTTTCCAAAGATATCATAAACAGCAATTTTTATACTTTTCTTATTATTTAAGCTGACTTCTAAATTAAATATGCCATTTGTTGCATTGGGATTTGTCGAATCTTGCAAAATAATCAACTTTATTTTGTTTGTCGGATGATGATTTACAACCCCATAATTGTCATACTATTCGTTTATCTCCTTATCAACATTTTCTATCTAAATATATTGTCTATAAATTATATAAAACACATATAATGAATGCCAGCTTATTAATAGCTGTATATCCTGCTGTATTTGGGTAGTTTGATAAATTAAATCTTAGCAAGGATTGAAGACTTAATCTAACTTTTTGTGATATGATATGCTCTACACCTAAACCCAATTCAGGTGCTAAGTCTAGTAATTTAAATTTATTATCATTAATTGTTATCTCTTTTGTATCATTATCATATAGGTAGGTATTTATTGAGAATATTTGGAAAATGGTATTGGCTCCTGCGAATATGTAGGGGACTAACTGTGAATTGTCATTTTGTATTTTAAATCTTATATTTAATGGTATTTCTAATAAATTTAAATTCTGTTTGATTAATAATGGGTATTTAATTAATTCATCATTTTCAGTATAAACTCCAAAAAACCGTAAATTAGGTTTATAAATTTTTAATGAATAATTAAGACCAAACGTTAAGGATAACCTTTTAGATAAGCTTAATTCAGAAATCAAACCAATCGTATAGCCAAAATTAACTTTATTTATTTTCTTTTTTTTCCCCCATCTATTATAGAAATTAAGATCAGGGGAAATATAGATACCAGCAAAATATTTTGATTTTTGTGTAGTATCAGGATCTGATTGTGCATAACTCAACAGGCTTGTAATAAATAAAATAACCAAAATTAAGATGGTTTTGTTTGTATGGATAGTTTTATTCAACCTTAATGATTTCTTTATTTATTTGATAATTGCCTGCCTGAAAGGTACAGATATATAGGCCTGATGGTAAATCTGAAATGTCTAACGATTTATTATATACCCCTCTCTGATATTGTTGGTTATCAATGATCTTAACTATTTCCTGGCCAAAAGAATTATATAAAATCAATGAAACCTCAGAAGGCTGACTTAAATAATAATCAATTATAATGGTTTTTGAAAAGGGATTGGGATAAATAAAAAACAGAGAACCTGTTTGATCTAAAGTCAACTGTAGGTTTTCTTGCTCATCCTCTACTATCTGTAATGTTTCAATAGATTGATTAGATGTATCTGAGTATCTACCTGGTGAACCTCCTATTGCTCCACAACCAATATATGCACGAAAACTGGAGCCACTTCTAAAACCATCTGTTAATCTAACAACTCTACCTGCACGAAATTCAACATTAGCCCCGCTGTTAATTTGAGTACCTGATATCAAGGTATTCTCAGCGATTATTCGCTTAATATTACCAGGTAAAGTTTTTACAGCTACTTGAAAATTTCCTACAAAACTGAATGTTTGATTGGTTAAAGGTGGGATTAATCCTCCCCCAAATGTAACTGATTTAAAATCACTATTGGGACAATTACAATTCCAATCCCAATAAATATCATCTAACCAGGCATGCCAGAGCCAAAAAATAGCTGCTGCAGGGGAATTAAAACCTCCCATTACGTGACCAATAGCAGTATGTACAGGGTTATGTTCATCTTCAAGATCAGATGCAAAGGCATCACTATCCGAATAATCACATATTCTATTATCCTGAAATCTGGCAAAATCACCGCCTGGAGTACGATCATCAAAACAAGATGAATTTAGAAAAGAACATCTAAAACCTGGTTCAATAGAATTTCTCCTGAAAAATTCCCACGGTATTGGTGTGCTTGGATCCCATTTTGGTAAAGGTACATATTGCAACTGTCCCTGACTGATTAACCAATTTTCAAGTCCCAGTACATAATCCCGATGCCAGTTAAGAAAAACAATTAATCCAGTACCATGTGGTGCATTATTAACATGGTTATTAATAATCGTTGTATTAAGATAATCTAAAATTAAATCTTTTAATTCTTCTATTTCAGTACCTGAATAGCTATTAATATTCCGCCTTCTACCAGCTTCCACATCTATAAGTGAAATAAAAAGAAACAGTAAACTAAAAGCTATAGAAAAAAAGATGCCTAAAGGATTTAGCTTTATTTTTATATGACTAAATAATATTTTCATAATTTAACATTGAATTAAATATCTTAATAAATTGAAATTTTTAATACTATTTTTTCTTTAATCCATTTAAAATTTCCTTCATCTCCATAATGTCCCTTTTCATTTC
>VRUD01000125.1 GCA_019456305.1 Cytophagales bacterium
TTGCGGATCCTTGCAGAAGCAGCGCCTGAGAAAAAGGCAGTGGTTGTTCGCTCCCAGGTAGCTCCTCCCGGATTAACTATGTCCCAGTCTTTTTTTACATCGGTTGGATGAGCAGGAAATGTTAAGTTTTCAATACCTTCAAGTAAAGGGGTTACTTCACCTGTAATTGGTATTACAGTAACAATACCTGTTTTTGTAAGGGCATCACTTCCTGTACTATTAGATACGGTTAACGTAGCGCCATACACACCGAAGGCATTATATGTAATAGATGGATCTTGAAGGTTGGAAGTAGCAGGGGTCCCGCCAGGGAAATTCCAGGACCACGTCCAGGTACTGTCAACATCAGCGTCATAAGATTTATCTGAATATGCTGCTGTGAGCCCTTCACATCCTTCATTAAAATTATTGCTGAAGTCTGCAATAGGGGCGCATGGAGGAGCTGTAAAGCCATTATCTGTACCGGTAGCAATGAGGTTAGCAGCAGATGTTAAATTAATTAATTGTGTCCATCCTGTTAATTGAGCAATCATTACTGTTTTTTGATCTAACGTAAACATATTCTGGCATGCGTCATAACTCATATAATTTTCAATTTGGTCCACCACATCAGTTGTATAAGGGCTGCAGGTACCCACATCATTACTGCATGTATTTTGTGAAGTGTTACATCCAAAAGTTTCATTTGCGGTAGGGGGTGTATCACCTATGCCATCGCCAGAAGAACAATGATTGGTTGTACCGCAACCACCTTGAAATGTATGCGCCAATGCAAAGCAATGCCCTGCTTCGTGGGTAGGGGTTCTGCCGTTTGAGAACGATGTGCCAATTGTACCCCATTCGTTATGCACATTCACATATCCGTATGTTGACCAGTTACCTCCGGGAAATTGTCCGTACCCTAGTATCGAACCACCACCAATAGACCGTACGAGCCAAATATTAAAATATTGATTTTCCGGCCAGTGGCTTAAAGATTTTATACCATCATTAAAACTATGGACGGTGCGTGCATCCTTAACTCTCACAATTCCTTGAGTACAGTTGCCAAAGGGGTCTAATTGAGCCAGCCTGAATTCTATTTCACAATCTGCAGCATAAGGCAGGAAAAGGGCACGGGTATCGGTCGTGTCTGCATTGAGCCGCTGATAATCTTCGCTCATCACCCTAATACCATCCCTTACCTGTTCAGTTGAGATCTTTTCTGCTCCATCATCATGAATAACGTGAACGACAGTAGGTATAATTTTGAGCGCTTTGGTTGTTTTTTTTTCGTCAGAGGTATTTTTGAGATATCTCTTTACTTTTTCCACTGATTTGGCTCTTTGAAGAGCAATTGAAGGGTCTTTTTTTAGAAGATATTCATAATATTGATCTGTACCGCACCAATTTTTAGTTTTGTTTTGGGCATGCATAACTATAGGCGCTAAAAGAGCGCTGGATAGAACAATCCCTGCTACAGAAAAAAATCTTGCGGGGAAAATTTCGGATGTGTAAGTAAAGTGTCTCATAATTGATAATAGTTAAATGATTGTTGTTTGTTTGAACAAAGTTGAATCATAATATCTTAATAATTTGTCGTATAAAAGACAATTATTGTTAATAATATTACAGGAAACCTCCTTTTTTCCTTTTGATCTTTGCGGGTTTGGGCAAATTAGCTTTTTTAAATTTAGGCATTTTGTGTTTGTGCATCTTGCTTCTTTGTTCCTTCATATTTACGAGGAGATATTCAACTTTAAAACCAAATATCAGGTACCCGTCCTTTCTTTTTGGATTTCCTCTTTTATGGTCTTCTTCCCAGTGAGTAGGATCATTTGGATTAGTGTTTATTGGGAAGCCACCTTCGTTGGTTCTGTCCGCAAGTTCAGCAGCAAGCGGATCTTCAAAAGATGTGTTGTCAACAAAAGCAGTACTTATATCATCAATATAATCTGTAAACGTTTTGGTGTAGCTTACCTCAAAACTCATATCAAGCACAGGGGTTTGTTTTAAGCGTATTCCTCCGCCAAACGGAATACCAAAAGTAAATCTGCTATACTTTTTTCCTTCTGTTTGTAATGGTTGCAGTGAATGCCATTTTCCGTCAGATGCTTTTGCCCTGGGATTAAAGAACAGGGCAGCTGCACCTGCAAAAATGTAGGGTGTGAATGATTTACGTTTATGGTAGAATCTTTCATACTTAAACAGATCATAAACTACACCAGCCATAAATCCTGCATTACCAGACCGGAATGATAAATTTCTTTTTTTATTTGTACCACCTTTATCTGTACTAAAGAATCTCATATAATTGAACTCTGCTTTAAATGAGAAATTTTCATTGAACCGGTAATACCCGCCAATGCTAAACTGTGGCCTGAAACGGAAACACTCAAAATTATCACATAGATCTCCGTAGTATGAAGACAGGCCTGTACCTGCAGTTCCTCTTATGAAATTGAGATGGTCGGTTCTTTTTTCAAAGCTTTGAGCATTTGAAATAATGGACGCCAAAGAAAAAGAACAGGCAAATAATACATTTAATAATAAAAAACGCTTCATGATCGTGTTTTGTCGCTGGTAAACTGAACATCGCAAATGTAAAACAAATTAATGTTAAAACAAATTTTTTTTATTATTTGTTCCTGTTAGCCCTACTGATTACGAATTTACGAATTAGTAATTCGGAAAAATTCGTAATTAGTAGGGGTTTAGCTTTTAGCTGTTAGCGGTTAGCTGTTAGCGGTTAATTTCAGTGTAATAATGAAACTGTTGATCATACGTTGCTCTTCATGCAACCCTTCAATCAGTTTATCCGCATCAACCGGGTTTGCTAATTCCAAATCTCTTATGATCAACAACTGCGTTTCCAACTCAAAAGCAGAACCCAGTGCAACTTCCGCAAACCTTTTCTTATCCTTATCACTTGTACGGCTGCTTCCTTCTGCAATGTTTGAGGGAATGGATACGGCCGCACGGGTTATTTGGGAGACTAACCCGAATCTTTCCTCAGCCGGTAACTGTTTAGATAACGAATAAGTTTTCTTGACAATTTCCATTCCTCGTTCCCAAATTTTCAATCTTCTAAAGTTCTTCATTTTGATTTTATGTTATCAAATCTATTGCTAACAGCTAACAGCTAAAAGCTAATCCAGTAGGAATTACGGTTTTTCCCAGCTTTTTTCACCAACCAATGGCACGAAACTGAATATTCCGGCTTCTTCTGTTTCAATTTCCCCATTTATCATTTTTTTGATTTTTAACATTTTTTGCTGATTTTTATTTCCTACGGGAATTACCATAATTCCACCGGTTTTTAATTGTTCGATCAATGGTTCAGGGATTGACGATGCACCTGCTGTAACAAGTATTTTTTCAAATGGTGCATACGTAGGTAGTCCCAGTGAACCATCGCCCAGAAACAAATTTACTTTATAATTTAATTTATTCAATAGTATGTTTGCACTTTTATGTAATTTTCTGTTGCATTCGATAGAATATACCCTTGCGCCCAATTCAACCAATATACAGGTTTGATAGCCCGATCCGGTGCCTATTTCTAAAATTTTATCCCTCTTTTTTACTTCTAATAGTTCTGTTTGTATGGCCACGGTGTATGGCTGTGATATTGTTTGGCCTTCACCGATGGGAAATGCATTATCTTTGTATGCTTTTTCTTCAAATGCTTTTTCAAAAAAGAGATGCCTTGGTACGATCTCCATAGCTCTTAATACCCCATCATCTTTAATATCTTTTTTGCGCAATGTGTTGCAAAGCGATTTTCGTAAACCTTTATGCTTGTATGTATCGATCAACTTCATATATTTTGAAGATATTGAAACCACTAATTACACGAATTTCACTAATTTGTGTCTGTTTATAAAGTAAAAATGCTAAATTTATAATTTTTTCGTTTTAAAAAAAAAGTAAATTCATATTTAAATGTTTAGCCACAAAAACACGAAAACAGTTGGCAGTTGGCAGTTGACAGTTGGCAATATATGCAATCAAATGATCGCTTATTGCCTACTGTCAATTGTCAACTGTCAATTTTTTTTAATTATCTTTTTAGTTTCCTGTGAAATAATCAATCCACCGGAAGAAATCCCATCTTACATTAGAATATCAAATATTGATTTTGATCCCGAGTACTCGGGATCATCTTCACATAAAATTGTAGATGCATGGCTTGAGGTTGATAATGAGATTATCGGCACTTTTGAATTACCAGCAACCATCCCTGTTTTAAAGCAAGGTACAAAAAAAGTTATAATTTATGCTGGTGTTTATCGTGATGGAATAAAGGGGCTTAGGATCAGATATCCATTTTATACTATTTATGATACCATGCGTACTCTTGTGGCAGGTACTATTGATACAATTAACCCTGTTGTCAATTATGATAGTACTATAATTTTTCCATTTAATGAAGAAGATTTTGAACAAGGAAATTTATTTTCAAAAAATTCGGGAAATATAGACATAATAAGAGAAAGTAACTTAGATTCATTAGATTTTCCAGAAGGTAAAGATTTTATCGGGTTCATAGATGTACCGGAAGGGCTCGCAGAGAATATTGACATTGCTACTACAGGAGATTATATCTTACCAAAGAAACCAGTTTATTTGGAAATAAATTTCAAATCAAATATGAATCTTACCGTTGGTTTATATGCAAGACACCCTGTTAGCCAGCAAGTTGTTTCCATTGAAAAGTTGGTCCTTTTTCCTGCAAATAGTTGGAAAAAAATATATATAAGCTTAATTGATGAAGTTGCCAGTCAGCCTGATGGAGCAACGTTTAATGTTTTTTTTAAAGCGTCATCATTAGGAGATAAAGATTACTATATTGCGTTGGACAACATAAAATTACTACATTTTTGAGAAAAGGTTTTCACATATTTTTGATTATTGCAGCCGATTTTATTGCTGCTGTTGCTGCCTGGATATTATTTTATATACTCAGAAAATACATCCTCCATGAAATACAGGAAGGTATTTCTTTTTTCTTAATTGGCAGCGCTATTATGATAGCAATATTTTGGGTGCTGTTTTATGCTTTTTGCGGTTTTTATGTTCGTATTTTCAGGAAATCAAGGATCAAAGAAATCCTTAATCTGGTGTGGGCCTCTTTTTTAGGGGTTATGATCATATTTTTCCTGCTGTTACTTGATGATGAGGGGGTTATCAATTATACGCAGTATTATAAAACGGTAAGTACATATTTTATTCTTCATGTGGGTATTACAGCAATATTAAAGCTGGCATTATTGACTTATATAAAAAATTTAATAAAAAAAGGAAAAATCTGGTTTAATACCCTTTTGATAGGTTCTAATAAAAATGCCAGAGAAATATATGAAGAATTACAAAACAGCAAATACTCTATAGGATTCAGGATTGTAGGGTATGTACATGTTTTTGAAAATACCAGCCGGTTATTGGAAGATAAACTACGTCATTTTGGAGATTATAAAAGATTGGAGTCTGTAATACGAAGATGTGAGATAGAACAGGTAATAATAGCCATAGAGCCATCTGAACACGAAAAGATACAAGAAGTATTAAGCCTTGTAGAAGGCTATTCAGCCAGAATCAGTATCATTCCCGATCTTTATCAGATATTGATAGGTTCGGTTAAGATCTCACATATGCTGGGTACGCCATTAATTGAAATAAACCAGGATCTGATGCCTGTATGGCAAATTGTGATCAAACGAACCATTGACATCGTCACTTCATTGCTTGTTTTAACGCTTGGCTTTCCTTTTTTAGCTACTATAGGGTTAATAACAAAATTTACCTCCAAGGGAACCATATTCTACTCCCAGGAGCGTATTGGAAAAGATAGAAGGCCATTTAAGATCTATAAATTCAGGAGTATGTATCGTCATGCCGAAAAAACAGGGCCTGAATTAGCCACAATGTCTGACCCGAGAATTACACAGTGGGGAAGGTTTATGAGAAGAACCAGGATTGATGAGCTTCCACAGTTTTTTAATGTATTGATTGGCAATATGTCATTGGTTGGACCGCGTCCGGAACGCCAGTATTTTATTGAGAAGATAGAGAAACAAGCCCCTTATTATAAACATTTACATAGAGTATTGCCTGGTATCACTTCATTAGGACAAGTAAAATTTGGTTATGCCGAAAATGTTGACGAAATGATAAAAAGACTCAAGTATGATATATTATACATTGAGAATATGTCTTTGGCAATGGATTTTAGAATTTTTCTTTACACGATTATGATCGTTTTTCAAGGTAGGGGGAAATGATTCTAATTCAGTTGTAATTCAGTTGTTAATACGGTTGTTATACGGTTGTTGTAGTGCATTAAAAAAATAAAAAATGGCGAGTTACAGGACCTACAAGGAAATAGCAGATGAACTGGGTGTTAGCATTGACACAGTGAGACGTAATGTTACATCCCAAAAAGCAGAACTCAAACTTGAACCAAAAAAACAGAAAACTCCTACGAGCAAAGGAGCTCTTGTTGCATGTTTGACTTCTGACGATGCTGAGAAGCTAATTCGATTTTACAAAACAAGGGGAACGCCAAAATCTGAATTGAACAATAACAGAAATTTTGGCTACTTCTACCTTATTCAGCTAATCCCGGAATTTCAACCAAACAGGGTAAAAATTGGATTTGCTGATGATGTTAATAAAAGATTTAGAGAACATCAAACTTCATCGCCAACTGCGAAACTTCTTGGTTCATGGTCATGCAAAAGAGCATGGGACCAAGCAGTTATGGACTGCGTTACAAGAACTGACTGTCAATTAGTATTGAATGAAGTTTATGAAGGGGACATTGAAGGATTTATGGAAAGAGCAGAGCAGTTTTTTGGAATGATGCCTGACCCCACTACTGAAATTGAATTATCTGACCACTCACCATTGAAAAATGAATAAACGCACTACAACAAAGTGTATAAAATATAGGGCTGACAAGGATTTTAAAGGTTTTAGTGTTCTTAATAAACTACTTGCTTGATGGATACTGACGAAGTTCTAAAGCCCTACATTTCATACACGGAACGTTAATTCAGTTGTTATACGGTTGTATAACCATTGTATTACCATTGTATTACCATTGAATTACTATTGAATTACTATTGAATTACTATTGAATTACTATTGAATTACTATTGAATTACTATTGAATTACT
>VRUD01000126.1 GCA_019456305.1 Cytophagales bacterium
AATATGCCACGGGTAGTTATTTTTTAAGAATAACCAACGAAAAAGAACAACTAATCAATTCATATAAAATTCAAAAAGTAAATTAAATTAACCCTGTCCCCCCGAGTAGAGACACGGTGCACCGTGTCTCTACTCGCAGGGACTACAAAACTATAAAACCATGAAAAAAGTAACTTTAACATTCACAGTAGCAGCGTTCCTAACGCTCGGAGCGTTAGGAACGTTCGCCCAGTCTCCCCAAGCCTTCAAATACCAGGCAATAGCGAGAGATAATACGGGTAACGTACTACCCAATCAAAACATTGGATTGAAGATCAGTATTCTTCAAACAACCCCTGCAGGTACGGTAGTTTACAGTGAGACACATACAGATACTACAAACCAATTCGGGTTATTCAGCCTTGAGATTGGCACAGGCGCCATTGTATCAGGCACATTCTCAACCATTGACTGGGGCGCTGATATATATTTCGTCAAAATAGAAATGGACGAAACAGGCGGCACGACTTATCAACTGATGGGCACTTCTCAACTGCTTTCAGTGCCGTATGCCCTGCACGCTAAAACAGCAGAAATAATTACCGAAACAGACCCTGTATTTGGTTCATCGGTAGCAGGTGGTATTACAGGAGCAGATACAGCAAATTGGAATAACCACACCATTGACACCGATACTCAATTGGACTCTACAGGAGTTGCTGCTTTGGGTTATGCAGCAGGAGCACATACGGTTAACACTGATACACAATTAGATTCAACAGGTATTGCTAATCTTGGATATGTAGCAGGTACAATATCCGAAACCGACCCTGTATTTGGTTCATCGGTAGCAGGTGGCATTACAGGAACAGATACAACCAATTGGAACAATCACACCATTGATACCGATACACAATTGGATTCTACAGGTGTATCTTCTCTGGGTTTTGTTGCAGGAGCACATACTATAGAGGTTGATGCTGATACAACAAATGAGTTGCAAACCTTATCATTATCTAATGACACTTTAAATATCAGCAACGGTAACTCGGTTATTCTCACCGATGCAGATTCTACAAACGAAATACAACTATTATCATTTTCTAATGATACGCTCTATTTAAGTAATGGGGGTTTTGTAGTTTTTCCTTATGATCCTTTTCCCATAACATCTGATGATCCTTCATTTACTTGTGGTGATAAGTTCCTTGATTGGCGTGATGGAAAGACATACAGTACAGTATTAATAGGCACTCAATGCTGGATGGCTGAAAACCTGAATGTAGGCGCTCAGATACCACCCGCAGGTAACCAAACCAATAATGCAGTTATAGAAAAATACTGCCACGGAGGCGTAAATAGCACCAGTACTGAAGGTGATTGCAGCGTTTGGGGCGGACTATACCAATGGGATGAAATGATGCAGTATGTCACCACACCAGGTACACAAGGCCTCTGCCCCACCGGCTGGCATATTCCAACTGATGCGGAATGGATGACGATGGAAGAGGCGCTTGGCATGTGCTCCGGTGGTACAAATACTTGTGGTGGTACATTTTGTTCCGGTGAGCTATGTTGGCGCGGAACCGACCAGGGAGACCAGTTAAAAACTGCTGCTGATTGCTTCGGTGGTGTTAATTGCGGCATTTCAGGTTTTGAGGCTCTTTTAGCGGGCTACCGCGATACCGATGGTCTGTTCTACAGTAGCGGTACGTACTCGTTCATGTGGTCATCTACCGAGAGTGGAGCCAATGCATGGTTTCGGTTCCTGTTTTCTGGTAATGCGGGAGTCTTCCGCAATCCCGATGTTAAGTTGTTCGGGTTCAGTGTTCGCTGCCTCAAGGACTGATCCGACTATTTGACTATTTGACGTGTGCCTTGAATACTGGTAAGAAACGAATTATCAGTAATGCTAAATTTTGACATGGAAGACTTTAAAACAGCGTATAATAGGTGAGGGGTGGCGTCCCGCACATAAAATTTATGTGCGGGGCAAACCGCCTTTACGCTGCGACAGGCGAAAATCTGTTGTAGTGAGCGATAAAGGAGGGCAAACAGCCAGTGGCTGTTTGAGCCAGCATGTGCGGTGGACAGGACAAGTATCTTGTCAGGTGAGAATAAAGAAGACGAATGCCAATAAACCACTGATAGTACTATTTCCTGACAAATTGGAAAAAGCAAATGAAATGTTACGAAGAGTGGGACTGCCTAAACAATGGTTAAAGTAGCACCACCGCTAACAGCGGGTTTAAAGAAATGGCGGCTAACGAGCAAGTATAAAGTTTAGTGCATTTAATTTACTTTTGTAGCTGGGGACAGTGACGAGCATTTAATCCGCCACTTCTTAAACCCGCAAAACGTCAGATTGTCTAACAACCATCGCAAATGACCAATTTTGGATTTTCAATAATTCATAACCATTTGAAAACAAGCAGTTTGCATTTTGTTGGTTTTGCTCAGATTGTAACAATCTGGGGTTTTTAGACGGACTGGCGTCAACGGCTATGCTGTTACCAATATCATTACCTATGCTTCCGATGTTTTTCGCCCATTGGTAATTTTGAGCGGAGGCGGCAGTGCATAAGAGCATTGCTGCGAGAGAGTAGTAGAGTTTTTTCATAGTATTTATTATTTGTTTTGTTTTTTCTTTTTGATGGTATGCTTGAATTTTAAAACGGCAAAGTTCAATTCTATAGATGTTTCGCTTTCATCGGTAAACAAATCATCTTCAAGTATTTCGGCTATGATTTCTCCGCTTCTTTTTAGAATACCTTGCTTTTTCTTATCTTCAGTAATAACAGATAGCTCCTTTATGTTTCTTGAAAGGTTTTTTATTTTTGCAAAGGTTTCTATTATGGAAAGGGTTGTTTGTGTGGCTCTTTGGCTTTTCAGGATGGTAGCCAGCATATACAGTCCTTTTTCGGTAAATGCTTTGGGAATATGAGGGGAGAATTTGAGTTTCCTTAGGTGGTGGAAATTTTCCACCACCTCTATTTTCTCCTCTTTGGTAAGGATAAAAATGTATCCGCCGGTTGGCGGAAACTTATCAGGGTTGTTTTTAACAGCTTTGTTTATGTCGCGCGTTTCCACTCCATAGAGTTGCGCCACATCACTGTCTAATATGACCTTTTGCTCTCTGATGTCAATGATTTTATCTTCAACATCATCAAATTTTACAGTGAGTTCCATGGTTTTTAAATATGTTTTATTTAAACCAGGGATTTGGTCCATTTTATGACATAATCCCTTATTTATTTAAGTTGACAATTGACCAAAAATGGTCAATGCTATTCAGGCATGGACAATTTTTTTTCGGTTACCTATTACCGAAGTGTGGCGTAAAGCCAGCTTTTTATACGCTTCGTACAGCCCGAAATGAGCATCTCTCATTTCCGGCTTCGCACCTGTTTCTTCTGCAAACGCTTAGCCCCGCCAGTTGGCGGGGCCACGCGCTATGCTCTATGCGCTTTCATCCCCCAAATACCTGAATCCTTTATAGATCAGGTTGATGTCTGTAGTAACTTTATAATCCTTTGCATAAAGGAGGTCAAGTCGTTTTTTTGTTTTATCATCCAATTTTTTTCCATTATAAATGATAGCCGGGTTTAAGATCCCTTTTTTAATATTTGGGAGGTTGATCTGTCCAACCTTTGAAAAACCCACCCAGGAAAATTTTCCTGTTAACGTTAAAATATTATTCCTGAGAAAGCCGGCAGGATTCTTAGTGAACCACATGAGAACCGGAGAAAATATTGAAAATACCAGGCTAAGTGATAGGTCAAGTATCCTTTTATTTCGAATATTGCTTTTTTGGATAATGCCTAACGCAACATCATAAAAATCCCCTTGTGACTGTTTAGCTCCGCTCCCTATAATAAAATCACTCTCGTCAGGTACAATTTTATAATCAAGAAGTTTACTGTCAATCTTTGTCATCCATTCAATGATCTGGTTTGCCGGAATATCCCTGGAGCAGAAGATGATCTCATCAATATCATATATTTGTATTATTTCTTTGATCTGAGAGATCACGCCAAGGTGTAATTCTGTTTTTTTATCCACACCATTTACACTAACATAACCAACTAATTGAGCGCTGATCCCGGCTTGCTGAAGGATTTTAATTACCCGTTCACTTTCAACTTCGTTTCCAACAATAATGATCCTTTTTTCTTTTTCCGAGCCGAGGTTAAAATTTCTATATCTGATGAAATGTATTAACAACCTCAGTCCGATCAATGAAAATGTGCTCCATGCAGCACCAAGCAGGATCAGCGCTTTAGAAAACCTGTACTGGTCAACAAAGTTTGTAACGGCAGATATAAAGATGGTGCCAATGAGGATTCCCTGGACGATCTTTGATGATCTTACAGGTTTATCATATCCCCCGCTCAAATATACTGATACAAGCCAGAAAAGGATATAAGCCGGTACAGCTACCAGCATAAATTCAGGTGGGTATTCGCCTGGAACCCATTTATGATTATCTTCCCAATACGTTTTCAGGAAATACATACCGGTGTATATGACGGAAATATCCGCAAGGGGTAATATAGATTTTCTGATAAATCTTGATAGAACTGCCAAAAAAGCCCTGAAATAAATTGCAAGGTTAATTAATAATGAAAAAAGCACTGCTTTCTTATTAGAGAAATGTTTTCTGGCAAATATGATCATCGCTTTATAGAACATGAACACATAATTAGCAGAAGTTTTACTCGTACTTTTTCCCTTATAGTGGATGATCCTGGTATCAGCGAAGTAATAATTTTTATAACCTGCTTTGATGATCCTGTATGAAAGATCAATATCTTCACCGTACATAAAATAATTTTCATCCAGCAGGCCTGTTTTATCCAATACTTTTTTTCTTATCATAAAATAAGCGCCCGACAAAATTTCAACTTCATGGGTACAATCTTTATCAAGATAACCGAGATGGTATTTGCCAAAAATTTTTGATTTTGGGAAGAGCTTTGAAATGCCTAAGATTTTATACAAAGCTACTTCAGGTGTGGGCAGACCTCTTTTTGATTCAGGCAGGAAATTTCCGTTACCGTCAATCATTTTAACACCCAGACCACCTGCCTCCGGATGCCTGTCCATGAATTCGCAGCATTTTTTAAGTGTATCTTCTTCAACAATTGTATCGGGATTTAGCAGTAAAACATATTCTCCTTTTGCTTGTCTTATAGCCTGATTGTTGGCTTTTGAGAAGCCAATATTTCTTTTGTTTTCAATAAGAATTACATGGGGAGATTTTTCCTTGAAGGCAGGTGAGTGCGCCTTAACGAATTTATTCTTCACCATCTCTATTGAGCCATCCACCGAGTTATTATCCACAACAAAAATCTCTACATCAAGGTTTTTTGCGGCTTTTTTTACCGACTGCAGCGCGTGCTCTAAAAAATGACGGACGTTGTAGTTTACTATAACAATTGAGAGTTTCTTTGAAGGTTTAGAAGAAATCATTGATTTAGTTTAGTCTTTCTATTTCGCTCCTAACGGAGCGATTGCTTTGTGTTTGGTTGTAATTTGTACCAATATTTAACCCCTACGGGGCTGATTTTTTATTAATTTAGTTCACAACAAACTCCGTAGTAGTTACATATTAATAAAAAAAGTAATAAAAACCAAAGTGCTCGCTCTGATAGTAGCGAAATATCTGAACTCAAAACTCTGAACATTATACCTGATCCGTAGTTCTTGCAACTATGCTTCTTCCGAGCGTAATTTCGTCTGCGTATTCCAGCTCACCGCCAATAGGGATACCTCTTGCTATAGTGCTGACCACTACATTAGAATCTTTTAGTTGTTTTGTAATATAATAAGCAGTGGTATCTCCATCCATGGTGGGGCTTAGTGCAAGTATCACCTCTTTGACTGCAGAATCAACCGTCCTGGCTATCAAAGGATCTATGTTCAACTGTGATGGCCCAATACCAACAATAGGGGCTATCACACCCCCCAAAACGTGATACAATCCCTGATATTGTCCTGTATTTTCAATAGCCATCACATCACGGATATCTTCCACTACGCAAATTATGGTTTGGTCTCTGCGTGTATTAGTACAGATATTACATGTAGGAGCATCTGAAATGTTATAGCATGTTTTGCAATAAACAGTTTTGATACGCATTTTCACCAGCGCTTCAGCAAGGGCTCTGGTTTTATTTTCTTCTTCTTTGAGCAGGTGTAATACTAATCTCATAGCAGTTTTTTTGCCGACACTTGGTAGCTTTGCAAATTCTTCTACCGCATTTTCTATAAGTGTTGAAGGGAAGTTCATAATTGTAAAAGCTTAACCATGCAAAGATATATAAAAATAAGTAAATTTGCGCAACAGATAATTTTAATGGAATTAATTACCAGAACCATAGAATTTAATACAAAGGGCAATACCGACATTATTGACATTACCAATAACATAGAGGATATTGTGAGCAGTTCAGGATTAAAAGAAGGCTCAGCTACTATTTTTGCGATAGGTTCAACTGCGGGAATAACGACTGTGGAATATGAACCAGGCCTTGTTAAGACCGATCTGCCCGGATTTTTTGAAAAATTAGCGCCCTATAAAGATCCTTATGCACATCATAATACCTGGGGAGACGATAATGGCGCTTCACACGTGAGAGCATCCCTGCTGGGTTGTTCTATTGTTGTACCATTTAATAATGGAAAGCTGCTTCTTGGTACCTGGCAACAGGTGATTTTCATAGATTTCGACACACATCCCCGGTCAAGGAAGGTAGTGGTGCAGGTTTTTGGAAAGTAGCGCGGATTGACGATCTGTGTATAAATAGACGCTAATAAAGGAAGTTAGGTAAAATGAGGGCAATATTTACCCCGTGCAATTCATTTTAAGCTGTAAAAAGCACCTGCTCCCTTTTGTCCGCCTGGATTTAGTAATTCTTTTTCAACTAATTCCGAAAGGTCATTACTTGCTGTATTTCTGGAGCAATCATTTATTTCCTGATACGTGCTATTTGTAATCTTTTCATTTTCTTTTGTATAAAGAATAGCTTTTATTTGTCCCATATTACTAATAATGTCCCTTAAATGTCCCTTAAATGTCCCTTAAATGTCCCTTAAATGTCCCTTAAATGTCCCTTAAATGTCCCTTA
>VRUD01000127.1 GCA_019456305.1 Cytophagales bacterium
CCCGGTATAATTTGCACGGCCGGAGTAGATTCTGTAACGCTCACTGCAAGTGGCGCTGTTAGCTATACATGGGCGCCTTTAGCCGGGTTAAGCGCTGCATCCGGTAGTTCAGTAAACGCATCACCGCCAAATGATACAGTTTACACAGTTGTTGGTACTGGTGCAAATGGTTGTATAGATTCTACAACAGTCTCAGTCCAGATAAGCACAACCTCACCTGTTGCAATCTTTTCAGCAAGCGATACAAGTATATGTGAAGGAAATGCGGTTACATTTAATAACACATCTACTGACGCTACTGGTTTTAGCTGGCTGCTGCCCGGTGGAACAACAGCCGATCCTACGGTTCAGAATCCGGTAGTTACTTATGATACAGTTGGTGTTTTTGATGTAACATTAACAGCTTTTGGTTGTTCTATTGATAGTACAATAACTAAGGCGGGGTATATTACAGTCAATCCAACTTATTCTATCAACACACCTGACGATACTATCTGCGATGGCGACAGTGTAATGATATTTGGTATCTACCAAACAACAGCCGGAACTTATTATGACAGCTCAACCACTGTCAACGGCTGTGATAGTGTAATTGCTACAACTTTAATAGTTAATCTCTTACCAACTATTGATCTCGGTGCAGACACGATATGCAATGGTTGTTCAATAACGCTTGATGCAGGGGCTGGCTTTACAAGCTATGATTGGTCAACCGGAGCAACTACACAAACTATTATTGTTGATACAACAGGTATTTATAGTGTTATGGTTACTGATGCAAACGGCTGTCCAGGTGTAGATACCATAGAGGTAACTGTAACCACAGGTATAAATCAATCATCAACAAACAATGATCAGTTAAAGATTTATCCCAATCCAAATACCGGTGAGTTTATAATAGAAATGCTTGTCTTGACCCCGAGCGCTCGGGGGAAGGAACTCCAAATTAAATTATTGGATATAGCTAGCAAGATAATATTCAAGGAAAACCTAAGCCAATATTCAGGTTCTTATAGAAAAGTTATCAATTTAAAAGGCTATGCAAAAGGAATTTATAATTTGCAGGTTATTACTGATACGGGTGTGATAAATAAAAAAGTAGTATTGGAATAAATAATCGTCCCTTAAGAGTGTTTAATATAATGACAATGAGCGAGATACTTAATGAATATGGCTTAGCAATTGACACAGGTATAGTAGTAGTTATCGTTGTATTGATTCAAATATTTACTTTAAATAATGATTTAGTCACTTGATTGTGTATTTACAATACTTCTTCACATTATCATATGCCTTTTCGTGCCCAAGGTCCCCTGCCTTATTCCAATCCTCACATACAAATTATAATGTCATAGATCCATAGATTTTGTAAAATTAATTTGTAATCTGCGGTTTTTACTTCATTAGAGAAGAGTAAAACGCCCAAATTTAAGGTTACCTGTTTACATAAACAAGTATGAGTCCACTCTAAAAAGTCCAAAAAATAAAAATGCCACTAAAACACCAAAGCACTAAATCCCACAAAACCCTGAAAATCAATTAGTTAATTTTTAGTGGGATTTAGTGTTTTGGTGCTTTTGTGGCAAAAAAGACTTTTTAGAGTGGACTCAAGTATCAAATCAAAAGTCAATCAAAAAAAGTTTAAGTATGCTATTTTCCCAAATAACAGGCTTACAAGATGTAAAAAACAATCTCATCAATTCGGTTACCAATAGCAAAATTGCTCATGCTCAGCTTTTCTGGGGTATAGAAGGGAGCGCTAATCTTGCAATGGCCGTAGCATACGCAACACTTCTAAATTGTGGAGACAAACAAGAGCAAGATGCTTGCGGTCAATGCTCCTCCTGCATTAAATATAATAAACTCATCCACCCCGACCTGCATTTCATTTTTCCGGCAATTTCTACGGAGCAAAAATCTAAAGAGGCAGATGAAAAAGCACGAATAAACTTTTTGAATCAGTGGAGAAACTTTTTTACCGAAAATCCACTTCCCGAACTCTATGAATGGGCTGAATACCTCGGTGCAGAAAATAAAGGTTGCAGCATTGCTGTGGCCGAAAGCAGGAATCTTATCAACAAACTCTCATTGAAAGCATTTGAAGCCCAATACAAAACCGTCATAATCTGGCTGCCTGAAATGATGAACGCTGCAGCAGCCAATGCAATGCTGAAAATTTTGGAAGAACCTCATGAAAGAACGGTTTTTATATTAGTTGCAAATTCACTGGAAATGATTTTACCAACCATACTCTCGCGCTGTCAATTAGTAAAGATCAGGAGCTTTAATAATGAAGAAATTGTAAATATACTTACAAGCGAATACGGAGTGAAGAAGCAGGCAGCCCTGCAGATTGCACAAATCACCAATGGAAATCTCAACAGGGCAATCCTTCTTAGCGCTGAAACGCAAAACGATCATCTCAATTTTTTTAAAGAGTGGATGCGTTTGAATTACATAAACGATATTAAAGGACTGATTGAGTACAGTGAAAAATTTCAAACCCTCGGGCGTGAAAACCAGAAAAGTCTCCTGAAGTATGGATTGAATATTATCAGAGAAACGCTGGTATGCCTCATAACGCAGAGCGCAGAGCCCCGCCAGTTGGCGGGGCAGAGCGGTGTACACCATAAGCAGTTAACCAGGTTTCCGGCAGATGAGCTGGATTTTATTAATAAATTTTCAAAAACCTTGAATGAAGGATCTGTGGAAAATTTTTATAACCACTTTAGTGATGCCTGCTACCATATTGAAAGAAATGCCAACCCGAGGATATTGTTTATCAATCTGTCGCTTTTGATAAATGAGTTGTTTGTAAAAAGTTGATCCCGAGTACTCGGGACATTGTACCTCAACATTTATGTTGAGCTGATGATGTGTCCCAGTGCTCGGGATCAAATTTCCAAATTCCTAAATTAATTTATAATGCCCAAAACAATAAAAATCGGTACACGAGGCAGCAAACTGGCGCTATGGCAGGCAAGTTACGTGGCTGATAAATTAAAAGCAGGTGGGCTGAATACTGAGATCATCACCATTGAAACAAAAGGAGATAAGATACTCAATAAAACAATAGCCAAAATAGGGAATAAAGGTGTTTTTACAGAAGAATTAGAAGAGAAGCTCAAAGATGGAAAAATTGATATTGCTGTGCACAGCGCAAAAGATATGCTGAGCGGGCTGGATGATGAACTTGAGATCATTGCTTTTACTGAAAGGGAAATGGTAAATGATGTGTTAGTGAGCTATGATAAAAGCATTTCTTTACAGGATAGAACAAGAAACATTACTATTGGAACTTCTGCCGTGAGGAGGATTGCGATGCTCAAACATTACTTTCCTCATGTAAGAATAATAAATATCAGAGGTAACTTACAAACCAGATTTGAAAAACTAGAGAATGGTCATTGTGATGCACTTATATTAGCTTATGCAGGTGTTCACAGAATGGGTTATAAGGATTATATTGTTGAAAAATTGCCGGACGATACGTTTACGCCTGCTGTTGGCCAGGGTGCGCTTGCTATTGAAGCAGCGAGATCACTGGACTATGATACAAGACAAACGATCAAGGCATTTACCAATCACGCTGAAACTGAATATTGTTTAATCGCAGAAAGGTCATTTTTAAAAACAATAGAAGGTGGCTGCAGCGTGCCTGTGTTTGCGTTAGCAAAATTATCAGATAATTACCTGACCATTAGCGGAGGTATTATCAGCTTAGATGGTAAAGAACTCATAAAAGAACAAACCTCGGGAAGTATAAAAAATTGTGAGGAAACAGGTAAAATGTTAGCAAATAAAGTTTTGGGAAAAGGGGGAGGGAGGATAATTGAGGAAATTAAAAGATTTGTAAATTAGTCAATTTGGGAATGCATAAATTAAAAAAAATCATTAATATAACATTTCTTTTTATTGTTATACCTATATTAGCTTTCAGCCAACCTGCTGATACAGTTTTAGCCAGCCAATATTTTCAAAAAGCATTAACACTCCAGAGAACCGCCCGATACGACAGCTCTATTTACTATTTTCAAAAAGCTAGTGAGCTGTATCTTCACTGTACGACTGTAGGGGTAGATAGCCTGTTTCCTACCGAGTACCCGGAGGCACAGGCAGACGGAAAGGAGAATCTTGCTACGAATGAAGCCATCTGGGCAAAGTATGTTATATGTTGCTGGAGAATGGGGTGGAATTACATGTTAAAAGCTCAATATACCAAAGCATTTAAACACGTAGCAAAAGGACTCGAATCGGGACTCGAAATATTAGGCAATGAACATAGAGTTGTTGGAGAATGTTATCATGCTTTCGGAACGTTATATTATTTTAAAGGACAATATGATGAAGCCCTGGAATGTCATCAGAAAGCATTAAACATAAAGCTTAAAACTTTTGGTAGAACACATAATAGTGTGGCTACAAGCTATAATAATATTGCAATTGTTTATCGTGTCAAAGGCGATTATGGAACAGCAATAGAATATTATCAGCAATCATTAAGAATTTTCGTTAATACTTTTGGCAGAAACCATATTTCTACAGCTAAAATCTATAATAATATTGGAAATGTGTATTTTATGATGCTTGATAATGATAAGGCGATGGAATATTATCAGCAATCATTGGATATAAAACTTAAAATTCTTGACAAAGACCATCCTTCTTTAGCTACCAGCTATAATAACCTGGGAGCTGTTTATACATTAAAAGGCGATTATGAAAGAGCTATGAAATATCATAAGCAAGCATTGAACATACGGCTTAATAAATTTGGTATGGATCATCCTGTTATGGCCCAAAGCTATATAAATATAGGTGGTATCTATGCTGAAAAAGGAGATAAGGAAAAGACACTTGAATATTTTAATATATCATTAAAAATCAGATTAAATACATTAGGTTCATATCATCCGCGTGTGGGGCAATGTTTTAATGTATTTGGTGATCTTTATCGAAAAACAGCAGCAGAATCCCTTTCAGCAGATTCTGCTGTGGTTGAATATAAAAAGGCAATTCAATATTACCAGAAGGCAATCGGGGCTTTGGTGGCTCCATCACCCAAGCTAAAGAAGCAGGGCACCGGCACGCACTACAAAACCATCTATGAAAACCCGGTGATACCTACTATTTATGATGTAAAGGAAGGAAGGAATACGATCAATTCCAATGTGGTGCTGAAGGATGCGCTGATGTGGAAGGCGGAAGTATTCTATAAAATATGGCTGATAAAAAGCAGAAATTAATTTGATAATTAATTTTGAGTCCACTCTAAAAAGTCTTTTTTGCCACAAAAGCACAAAAACACAAAATCCCACTAAAAATTAACTAATTGATTTTCAGGGTTTTGTGGGATTTAGTGGCATTTTTATTTTTTGGACTTTTTAGAGTGGACTCAATTTTCAAACTATTAAACCAACAAAAAGTATTTTTACTTTTTATTTTTTAACTTTACGCCCTTATTTTTATATAAATGTTTTTATTTTATTTTCAAGCGATCCAGATTCGTAAATTAAACATAATATAAATCATGGTCCGTATAAAAAAACAGTTGTCCTTCATATTGATTGCTTTATTAGCAATAAACACTTCCTGCGCTCAGGAGGAATCAAAATATGAAAAATTGATTACCATCTCCACGCAATTCGGAGAGATGAAAATCATCTTATTTGACGAAACCCCAAAACACAAAGAAAACTTTATCAAGCTTGCAGAAGAAGGTTTCTATGATTCAACCCTTTTTCATCGTATAATTAACGGTTTTATGATACAAGGGGGTGATCCCGATTCAAAAAACGCAAAGCCGGGTCAGGTCTTAGGAAATGGTGATGTAGGCTATAGGATACCGGCAGAATTCAATGAAAAACTATTCCATAAAAAAGGTGCCGTAGCTGCAGCAAGAGATAATAATCCGCAAAAAGAATCCAGTGGCTGCCAGTTTTATATAGTTCATGGGACTGTTGTTACAAATCAGCAATTAAACGGTTTTGAAAAAAGAACAAGGAAAAAGTTTTCTGATGCACAACGAAAAGCTTATACAACCATCGGTGGCAGCCCTCATTTAGACGGTGGATATACTGTGTTTGGTGAAGTAATTGCCGGCATTGAAATAGTAGATAAAATTGCCACACAACCCAAGGATAATCGCGACCGGCCCCTCAAAGATATCACGATGAATGTTAGAGTAGAAAAAATGAAAAAGAAAAAAATAACGAAAAATTACGATTATGAATTTAAAACTGATGGCAATTGATAAAAAAGCAGTTGGCAGTTGACAACTGCCAACTGCTAACTGCTAACTGCTAACTGCCAACTGCCAACTGCTTACTATATAAACTGTTCCCCTTTTTTCATTTTCACGTCAGCGACAAATTCTTTTACCCTTTGTTCACTTTCTTTTTTACATATCATCATTACATTATCATGCTCAACAATAATATAATCATCAAGACCTTCAACGATCAAAAGTTTATTTTTAGGGGTTTTAATAATGCAGTTAGAGGAGTCGTATATTAAAATATTACCGTCAATTACATTTTTGTAATTATCTTTTTTAACAATATTAAAGAGCGATTTCCATGTACCAATGTCAGACCAACCAAAATCACTCAATGCCACGTACACGTTAGATGCTTTTTCCATGATCCCATAATCAATGGACACATTTCTGCAGTGTGAATATGCAGATAAAATAAAATCAAACTCATCCGGGGTATAATATTTACTAAGGCCACCTTCAAATATCTCAGCAATTTCAGGCAAGTATTTTCCGAAAGCTTTAATAATGCTGTTTACATTCCATAGAAAAATACCCGCATTCCATACAAATTCACCGCTTTCAAGAAATCTTTTAGCTAACCGAAGGTGTGGTTTTTCTGTAAAAGTTTTCACTTTTTTCAACTTTTTAGGGGGGGGGGAAGTCGTAGGCCCCGACTTTAAAGAATCATCATCTTCTAAATATTGAATATATCCATACCCGGTATCTGGTCTATCAGGTTTGATCCCAATAGTAACCAATATATCTTTGTCTTTAGTTTGTCCTAAAGCTGATTGAATGGTACTGGTAAA
>VRUD01000128.1 GCA_019456305.1 Cytophagales bacterium
CCTTGTTTTGAACTAGTAAATTGCCAAAATTTTCGGAACTTAACTTTTTTGATTTCAGGAGGTACCAATTAGCGTAGTGTACATTAAATAGGTGTCGGACACCTACAATTAATTAATATCACAAATATTACCAAAATATTCGAAAACTCATAAAAGGCAGGTGTCCGACACCTTCACTGTATAAAAGGACAATATTGCTCTTGTCACTGTCTGAGAGTGCTTTGAAAAGTCTAAAGATTTCATCTGTATGTGACATAAGTTTTTGATGCAAGATACAAAAAACATTCAACAATTAGATTAGAGCCTCAATCATTAATCAATAACCGACTAAAACCAACTTTATTTGATTTTGAATCTAATACAACAATTTAAAGCTTTTTCTATGATACTCACATACTCCGTAAATTTTAATCGCCTCTCTGTGAAATTTTGTTGGATATCCTACATTTGTTTCCCATCGATAATGAGGAAAATCACAGGCAAGCTTCGCCATGAGGTCATCTCTATAGGTTTTAGCGAGAATAGATGCAGCAGCAATAGACATATATTTCCCATCACCTTTCACGATACAGCTATGGGGAATATTTTTGTATTGTTTAAACCTGTTTCCGTCTACAAGTAATAATTCTAATCCTCTACCTTTCTGATCCCATTTTCCATTAAGTTTATCTAAAGCTCTATGCATCGCTAAAAATGAAGCATTTAATATGTTCATAACATCTATTTCCGTATTAGAGACTTCAGCTACAGACCAGGCTATAGCTTCTTGTTTTATTTCTTTAGCGTGCATTTCTCTTTGCTTTTTGCTTAATAGCTTTGAATCGTTTAGTTCCGGATCATTATAATCTTTTGGAATGATCACCGCAGCAGCTACTACCGGTCCCGCCAGGCATCCTCTTCCTGCCTCATCAAGCCCGGCTTCAACTAAAAATCTATCATAATAAGGATAAAGCATGTTCTCAATTGACAGTTGACAGTTGACAATATTGCCTACTGTCAACTGCCTACTGCCAACTGTTTTTTATATTTTCTTATATATAATTTGCAAATTAGCATCGGATTTAAGAAATTTGGAACGATTTTTATGTATTTATTTACAAATCGTTACAATAGCACAATGAGCAGACGTATCATTTATATACTCATCATATTCAATATTCAATATTTAATATTCAATTTTCAATCATTAGCGCAGCCCGATGCGAAGCAAGCAGTTGCACATCTTCAAACTATTTTCATTTATCGTTTTACAAAATATATAGAATGGCCCCTCTCTTCCAGGCAGGGAGATTTTGTGATAGGAATATTGGGTGATGAGATACAAATACTGAATGAAATGAAAAAAATGGCAGAAGGTAGAAAAGCAGGAACAAAGGATATTGTTGTAAAAAATTATAAAACTATTGACGATATTAGTGAGTGTAATATACTTTTTATACCAAGAAAAGAGAGTGCGCAGTTAAGCTCTGTTATTGACAAGATAAAAGGATATAGTACATTACTAATCACTGAAAAAGAAGGCATGGCGAAAAAAGGTGCAGCGATCAATTTTGTAGCTATTAATATCAAGCTGAATTTTGAATTAAACGAAGCTAATGCAGAAAAGTATGGTTTACTGGTCAGCACAAACCTGTCGCGGCTTGCTATTATCGTGGATTAGGTGGTACCGTACCGGAAAAAAATAACCGCAAAGACGCAGAGACGCTAAGGTTATATTTTTATAAAAAAACTTTGCGTCTTGGCCCCGCATATTGCGGGGGTAAAAAAGTTGTTTCAATAACGATTTAAACGAATAAACGTATAAGTATTTAAAATTATTACTATTTTGTTAGTATTAGCAAACATATTGAAATCTCGTATCAAACCTGTGATGCTTATTCTATCACTGTTGATCGCTGGTTTTACATGCTCTGAGTACTCGGGGGTAAAAGCTCAACCCAGCCTTAGATCTGTTGCGCATCATTATCTAACCAATGGTGAATTGGACAAAGCAAAGCAGGCAATAGATAAGGTTTGCGAGCATGAGCTCACTATAAACGATGCTGAAACCTGGTACTTAAAGAGTTTTATATACAAGGATGTTTACACTAAAAAGGAATCTGCCGATCCTGATTCTCCTGCTCGTATAGTATCTATTGAATCTGCAAAAAAAGCCATTGACCTGGACAGTGAAAGAAAATATTCAGACCTTTGCAAAGAATTGATCAAATATCTGGCAAGCTCAATCTTTGATGATGCCTCAAATGCTTTAAATAAGGGGAATTATAAGTTTGCCATTATAAGTTATGAACAGTATTTAGGATATATAAAAATACCGGAGCCTGACAAACAGGATGCCAGCGCTTTATTTTACGTTGGTTATGCCGCCTTGCAAGATAAGCAGGTAGAAAAAGCAAAGGGGTATCTCAAGCAAGCCATTAATTTGAATTATGACAATCCTATTGCTTATTTACACCTTGGAAATATTTACTGGAGTGAAAGAAATATTGAAAAAAGTTTAAATATTCTTGAAAAAGGGCACCAGCGATACCCTGATAATAAGGAAATACTTATCACTCAGGTAAACTACTACGTAGAGCTGAACAGGATAGATTCGTTAGAAGACAAACTTAAAAAAGCCATAGAACTGAATCCAAAAAACATTGAATTATACCTGATGCTTGCCCAGGTATATGAAAGAAAATCGGAAGTTGATGATAACATAGAAAAATATTTGCCAAAAGCTAAAATAATATACAAAAAAGCCATCTTGCTTGAACCGGATAATGTACGAGCAAATTATAACCTGGGTATCTTATATTACAATGAAGCGGTAAATTTGATCAACAAACTGGACTATGATGTTGATTTCGTTGCCATTGGTGAAATACAGGATAGGTGTATAGAATTATTCAAAGAATCTTTACCATATATGCAAAAGGCGTATAAATTAGCCCCGAACAAAAAAAATACGCTCATTGGACTTGAAGGGATCTACTATGGACTTGGTGATAATGAAAAATCTAATGAGATCAGACAAAAGATAGAAACAATAGAAAAGAAAGAATAAAACCCGATTAGCTAATTATCACACCTGTGTGCCCCCGAGTACTCGGGGGTGCGCAGGCACATTTTCAAATTATGAAGTTTAGGTTTACTATAGGGAAAAAAATTGGTACTGGATTTGGTGTGTTAATCTTGTTAACGCTTATCATTTTTTATTTGACGCATGATACAGTAAACGAAATTAAGCAAATAAGTGATAATATTACAAAAGATTATAATCCTTCCATAGATGCTCTGGAAGACTTTAAATCATTAATAGCCAAGTCCAAGTTGTACATTAATAACTGGGTATTCATTTCAAAAAAGGCTGATGACCCGGAGAAAGAAAAATTACGGGATTTGATTGATAAAGATTATAGGAGAGTGAACTTAAGAATTTTAAACGCTAGTACCTATTGGGATGAAAAAGAAAAATTGAGCAGGGATACCATTTTCACAATTGTAGAATCACTATTCGCCAAACACCGCTTTATTATGAGCCAATTAAACTCTTTTTCTGATTATGAAGACGCTGCAATTTTATTTACGATGAGCGATATGATTGAATTTGAGATTGATGTACTTACCAAACAAATCCTGGAAAAATTAGAGCATCTTATTTC
This sequence comes from Cytophagales bacterium, assembly GCA_019456305.1. Taxonomy (NCBI): domain Bacteria; kingdom Pseudomonadati; phylum Bacteroidota; class Cytophagia; order Cytophagales; species Cytophagales bacterium. Next base: position 3,648 of record VRUD01000128.1, read on the forward strand.
GATAAAGAAATATAAAACAATATCTGAAAGTGATATAATACAGAAAAAAATTGCAAAATTAAAAAGAAATGTTATTGTCACAGGCATACTTTTACTGCTGGGAGCAATATTAGCTGCATTCTTTACCCGCAGATCAATCGTAAAACCAATTTTTGAAGTCAAAGATATATTATTATCATTAGGTAAAGGCCTGATCCCCAGGAAAAAGATGAATGAAACCAGAACTGACGAGATTGGAGAAATGTCTGTTGCATTAAATTCTATGGTTGAGGGAATAAAACGTACAACTGATTTTGCAAATGAAGTGGGAAGTGGAAATTTCCAATCTAAATATGTACCGTTAAGTGAAGAGGATACTTTGGGCAAGGAGCTTCTAAAGATGCGTACCAACCTGGGAGAAAATGACCGGATCATGAGAGAAAAGATCAAGGAAGCTACTGCAGAGATATTACAACGAAAGGAGGAAATAGAAACGCAACGGGACAATATTCTGGAAAAAAGTAAAAAACTGGAAGAAGCTTATGATGTGATTACTGAAAAGAACAAGGACATAACAGATAGTATAAATTATGCCCGCAGAATTCAAACTGCCATTTTTCCACCAGATGAGCTTGTAAAATCCCTTCTCAATGACGCTTTTGTATTATTTAAACCCAGGGATATCGTCAGTGGTGACTTTTACTGGTTAGAAAGCCAGAATGGTACCGTCTATATTTCAGCAGTAGATTGTACAGGGCACGGTGTACCCGGTGCATTCATGTCAATAATCGGGTATAATATGCTTAACCAGGCAGTTTTAGAACATGGAACAAGTAAAGCTTCTGATATACTTAATGAATTGAATAAATCTGTAGGCAATGCGCTCAGGCAGACTGGTGAAGCTTCCAGCACAAAAGATGGGATGGATATAGCTTTATGTGCACTTTCCTCTAATAATAAAGGGGTAAAATTACAATATTCCGGGGCATATAGCCCTTTATATTTGATCAGAAACAAGAAATGTATAAAAATAAAAGCCGATAGGTTCCCGATTGGTAACATCAGTGAAATACAGCAAAAATTTACCAATCACGAATTTGAACTTCAAAAAGACGACATTTTTTATATTTTTACCGATGGATATGCTGACCAGTTTGGAGGGCCAAAAGACCAGAAATTCAAATACAAACAATTCAGAGAATTACTCATAAGCATTCATCACCTTCCGATGGAAGAACAAAGATCAATTTTAGATAAAAGAATCAGTGAATGGATGAAAGATGAGAAAATCGAACAAACAGATGATATTCTGGTGATTGGAGTTAGAGTTTGAGCGCATGGCGTATAAAAGCAGTAGGCAGTTGACAGTAGGCAATATTGTCAACTGTCAACTGTCAACTGTCAACTGTCAACTGTCAACTGTCAACTGTCAACTGCCTATTTCTTTTTCATCTTCACTTCACGCGCATTCGCATACAATTTATCATCTTTAGCTACTGCGGTCCAATGAAAAAAAATTTTCTTTCCGTATTTAGACTTAATTTTACTATCAAATTCTATCAACTGGTCATCTTTGATAGCAACCTGATCAGAGGTTAATATGGCAGGAAGGGAATCAGTATTGATAAAGTCAGTAATTTTTTTCCCTCTGACTTCTGATAATTCATATTCTAATAATATGTTAAACATGGGGTTGACCTCATCAAAAGTCAATGTCTGCAGGTCAACAACGCACATCAGGTCGGTTGAATAGTTTACCAGCATTACCAAATTATCAAGGCGCTTCTTTTTTTCTTCCAGCTCTTTTGAATCCCTGTCAAATGCCCGGTGCACATCAAATGTAGACCGATTTACCAGATAAGATATCGTAATGCTTAATGCCATCGTAAACAATGCTATTACAAAGAAAAAAATATTTTGTCTTTCGGCAGAGATAATGCTTTTAACAGGAATGCTGAAGCTATCAGCTCCATAGATCATCATGATTGATAAGAGAACTATCACCGACCAATAGATTCCCTGTTTTCTGCTGGTTGAAAATGCAGCGATGGGAAATATAGTTAATACAAATATTGCAGGACTTACAATACCACCTGTAAAGCAGGTTAAAGAGACCATCTCTATATAAGACAACACAATGAGTATCTGATAGGTGAGATAATGTTTATTGTGGAACCTGTAAAGCAATATGTTGGCAATAATACAGACAATATAAATACCAGATATGATAACTAAGGGGTGCCTTACCTCAAATACCTGCCACGTTATTAACAATACAATAGTAAAAAAAAGAGCTATCGTATAGGTTACGATTTTAGTTACTAATGTTTGTCGTGCAAGCAGTTCATTAAAGACCGGTTTTTGTTTTTTTACCACGGTATTTGTCTTCTTTTTTTTAACCACGAATTACACAAATTAAATTAGTGTAATTCGTGGTTTCATTATCCAGTATCCAGTTCCCAGCTCACAGCACCGAAATTTTCCTGACAATCTTTGTCCCATCCAAACCGGGGCTATTTCCCTTTAAAGACCTGATCTCTGCAAAATACATCCCTTTTCCAAAATCACTAACATTGATGTTTATCTGATCTTTAAATTCGGCATTAAATATCTTCTGCCCTAAAACATTAATTACCGATACCTCATAGCTGCCGTTCCGGTTCATATAAATTGAAATATTGTCCGTTGAAGGGTTGGGATAGATCAGCGCATCTAATTTTATTTTAATTGCAGTGGTTTCTTCATCTATGGAAGTTACGCTATTAAAATATACCGGAAGGTCTATATTTGTAGGATAAATATCAGAAAAAGAAATCCTTTGAACTGCAGTTCTCGGAGACATTGCTGCACCATTAAAAACGTAGGTTTGTCCATCCCCTGGTTTTCTTCTGAAAAAATCTCCGTCTTCAATAGGAAGATTGGGATTTACCTGGAAACGGGTAAAGTTGCTGCTGGTGATCAATATTTTGATCTTATGGTCCTCAGCCCAGGTGTAGGCAATAGGCATCATCTTAAATTTGTATTCATAAACCTGCCCGATATTGATGTTGGTAAATTG
>VRUD01000129.1 GCA_019456305.1 Cytophagales bacterium
CAGCAATATCAAACTAACTGTAGCGCGATATTTATATCGCGGGATATATAATTTTACCACGAAATAAATTTCGTGCTGCAATATTTTTACTTTTTACTTTTTACTTAAAAATAAACTCCTAAAAGAAATCCAAAATTGGGTACTACACCGGTATTAAAGCCAAGTAAGCTGTTATCGCTTGTAATATAACCGTTCATAGAAGCTTTAATATTATTTTGACTGTATTTTACCCCTCCACCTCCAAAAACATCCAGCACCGCTACATTGTTTACTATAAATTGATAACCCATAATAAGCCCGCCTCCAACTGACCAGGCTTCTACAAATTCATTTTCTGTTATAATCCCCCCCGGAGAACATTGATTATCAGGACAAAAATAACTTATTTTTTTATCCATGCTTATTTGCTTATAAAACAGGTAAGGCGCTCCATATAAACCCGAAAGCTTATTATTCATTAGACCCATGAGCCGTTTTGCACCTTTTTCAAGATATATTCTGTAATGTACCTCAACAGACAGCCCGAATACGTCTTTGGCATTATATATATTTGATTCTTCGGCAAACGTTACCCCTGGCAATAATTGAATAGTCCGGTTTTTTCCAATAGTATGTTCTAAGCCTATCATAAAGGTACTTGTGATAAAGTGAAAGGGGCTTAATTTTAGCGTGTTGTCTTTGTGAATAACCAAATTTCCTGAAAAGATAGTATCGTTTTGAGCAGTCAGCAAGAATGGGGTAAAGAGCAGCATAATAGCAGTAGCAGCAATAAACCTGCTCCTAATTTTGATGGTTATATTGTTATATTGTTTCATTGTTACATTGTTACATAGCTCTAACGTTAATATTGTTTCATTGTTTTGCGATTTATTGTTAGCAAAACGTATGGCTCTATGCGCTATGCGCTATCAAGGTAAACTCTTTTCAAATTCTTCGTTTTTCAGGTTCGGATCAAGTTGAACCGCTTGATAATAGTGTTTTTGAGCTTTACTTATTTTGCCGGTAAGATAAAAAACCCGGGCTATTTTATAATGATATTCCCCAACTTTCGGTTTTAGATCAGCAGCTTTTTGAGCATAATGGAGCGCCAGATCATAATTATTAAAAGGTTCTTGTGATAAAATCATGCTCAATCCGACATAAGGTGCAACTTGACTGGCATCACTGGACATAGCTTTTTCGTAGTAACCTTTTGCCTTTTTCTTATCAGCATCTATTTCAGCAATTGAACCTAAATACATATTTGCCATGTAATGCCCTGGTTTGATTTTAACTATATTTAAAAAGCTGTTTTTTGCCCTCACATATTGTGCTTGCTGGTAATAAATTACTCCCAAATATTGTAATGTAAGAACGTCATAAGGATTTATTTTCAGCGCTCTTTCAAAATGCCATTGCCCTTTCTTTTGGTCATAATATTGAGGATTTTCAGCGATGTAGTAGAACATGCCATAATCATAATTGACTGTAAAATTTAAAGAGTCTAACTGATATGCTTTATCAAGGTAAGTTCTTAATTCGTCATACCTTTGTAAGACGTTGTAAAGTTGAATTATTTTCAGCAATAGATTTAAGTTAGCGGTATCAGATTGTAAAGCTTTCAGATAATATTCTTCTGCTGCTTTATAATTTTTTTTATCGTGTGCTACGAAACCTAATCCAATCCAGGTATTTGCTCCCACAGAAGCTTGATATTTTTTACTTAAGTGAAAATGATGCCGGGCTTTTTCAATATCTTTAAGCCGGCTGTTTGCAAAAATATTACCAAGCAGCTCATGTGCATATTGATTTGCGCTATCTTTTTTAATGACCTCGTTTAAATATGAAACTGCTTCTTCAAGCTGGTCAAAATGATATGCTAAAACCTCTGCCAGCTTTGTTTTAGCGCTGGTATGCAGGGAGTCAAGCTCCAGGGTTTTCAGATAGTGTGTTTTAGCTCCCTGATAATCCATTAAAAACATTTCTATTTCTGCCAGATAAAAAAAAGCTGTTGAGCTGAAAGGGGCTTTTTGTAAGGCTGCTAAAATAAGCTTCTTTGCCTTGTTGTAGTTTTTAATATGATCATGACAAAGCAGATCGGCATAATTAAGCAGATAACCAGCATTGTTGGTATCCAATTCAAGGGCTTTCTTATATGCTTTTTCGGCTTCATCGTAATCTCCGGTATGCATTGATACAATACCTAAAAAGTTATTAGCATAAGCATTATCCGGATGTATTTTAAGCATTTTTTCAATCTCCTTCATGGCGTCATAATATTTACCGGTTGCATTATAACACAATGCTTTAAGATCAGAGAGGGAGTATTGTTGATCGTCTGTAACCGGAATTATTATATTTAATAAAACAAGCGCCTCGGTATGCTTGCTTTGATTAATAAGGTTATAAGCAATAGCCATATCTATAACCCATTCGATATGATCTTGTAATTTTCCTGCATGAATATCTGTGAGTGTGGCAAAGGATTTGATCCCGGTTGAACCTTTCACCTGCTTTGTGATATCCTCATTCAAGAGCGTATATTTAATGGATGCCTGAACACTGTCTCCGGATGCCTGTTCATATATTTCGCCAAAAATCACTACGTTAGCTTTTTGCTTCCTTCCAATATCAAAGGCTTGCTTATAAGTAACAGCCGGCTTATCTACTTCTGGTCGATAGTGAACCTGCATGAAGAGCTTTTTATCTTCAATTTTTTGGATCAACCTGCGTAAGATAGCATCTTCTAATTTTACTATGATATTAGGATTATCCTGTAAAACAGAAAAGGGAAGTATCAATACTGTGAACGGCTTTTCTTCTGTTGTTGCTAATGGCTGATTTTCTTTTTTTGAATCTTTCCAAAAGGGATGAAGCCAAATAGCAGTTCCGATAAAGCCAAGTAATAATAAGATCCCTATCGCTATTCCGATTTTTTTGCTGCTGATTTGAAATATATGGGATTTAGCTGCTGCTCTATCAACTTCTGTTTGTTTTGCTTGTTGCTGATGAATTTTTAATTGCCCTGCTTCCTTCAAAACGCTTTGAAGTTTTTTTTCTAGCTGAGATGTTTTTTGTTTTAATGGCTCTAAATCTTCTATTTTACTTTGTGCTGTCTGTAGCTCTCTTTTCAAAATCTCTGCATCATCGAAGTTTTTTTTGCTTTGATCTCCCGAAATCTCAAGCGCTTGTCTTAGCTTTTGTGATTCTTTTTGTGCGATGTTTAGCTGGCTTTGCATAAATTCTACCTGTTCCCGCAGTTTCTTCTCATCCCGCTCCTGATCCATAAAATTTTTTAGTTTTATTGGAATATCTTTGTTAAGATGTTCCCTGAACAACCATACTGCGAGCAGCATCAAGGCCATGTTCCCATAGCCTGCCTGAGTATGAACGATCTGGTTATCGTGCGTAGCAATGTTTCCGTGAATCTGGAAGGTCTCTAACCAGTTGATCACTTTGCGTGGCACGAGATTTTCATCAGTCAATAAATTGATCAATTCTTTATAGCTCTTTTGGGCTTTATACTCGCCTACCTGACCAGGATATTTTTGAAAAACGATCAACTTACTGGCTGCCTCACCAGACTTACGCATATTGGTAAGGGCATCTGAAAATCGATCGCTGTTGAAATGCTCAAAAGCAAGCGATGTCCATTCGGTAAAATCATGAACCTTATTTAATAGTTTAATGTCCATAAATGTAAAATTATCAAAAAAATTTTATACTTACACGATTTTTATCTAATTTAGCACAATGAAACGTCTATTTTTATTATTATTTTTTTCGCTGTCAATTTATAGCTGTGCTCCGCGCTGTAATACCGATTCATGTAAAAGCGGGCACTTCCTCAAAAGGCACTTTGGTATTTTGACTTCCATGTGTAAAATTAAATCATGTCGCGCCAGGTTGATGCACTATCATCCGTCAAAAAGAAGGCCGCAAGGACAAGTGTTCAGGGGAAGGACGTGGCTTTTTAGTAATCAAAGCCCTAGGGTAGGGGAGGATCTGAAAGATACGAAGGTTAAGAAAAAATAGGAATATGAGAACAATATAATAGAAAACCTTTTCAATATTACTTAAATAAAGCATATGAACTTGATCCAACTTTAAAAAACAGTAATAGATCATTGTTAAAATAAAATAATACTATATTTGCATCTATAAAAAATAGGTGTATAAAATAAATACCCATTAATGCCTGAAACCGCGAATATCATTCCCATCAACATAGAAGAGGAAATGCGCAGCGCATACATAGATTATTCTATGTCTGTGATCATTTCCAGGGCGCTGCCGGACGTCCGGGACGGACTTAAGCCGGTGCACCGAAGGGTGTTGTACGGGATGCTGGATTTAGGGGTTAACTACAACAAATCGCACAAAAAATCAGCAAGAATAGTAGGGGAGGTGCTCGGTAAATATCACCCCCATGGTGATACCTCTGTATATGATGCAATGGTAAGGATGGCTCAGCCCTGGTCATTAAGGTACCCCTTAGTGGACGGGCAAGGTAACTTTGGCTCCGTGGACGATGACCCGCCTGCTGCAATGCGATACACCGAAGCACGGCTCAAAAGAATTTCCGAAGAATTATTAGCAGACCTGAATAAAGACACCGTAGATTTTCAGCCTAATTTTGATGACTCACTCACTGAACCGGTAGTGATGCCTTCAAAGATACCCAATTTACTGCTCAATGGAGTATCGGGCATAGCTGTGGGAATGGCTACCAACATGGCGCCTCATAACCTCTCTGAAGTTATTGACGGGACCATAGCCTATGTTGACAACAATGAAATTACGATCCCGGAATTGATGCAATACATCAAAGCTCCTGATTTCCCTACCGGAGGTATTATTCATGGCTACCAGGGAGTTATAGCTGCTTTTGAGACGGGCAAAGGCAGAATAGTGATGAGAGCAAAAGCAACGTTTGAAACAGATAAAAACGGCAATGAAAAGATCATCGTTACTGAAATACCATACCAGGTCAATAAGGCGCTTATGGTCGAGAAAACCGCTCTGCTGATAAATGAAAAGAAAATTACAGGTATCTCTGCTGTCTGGGACGAGTCGGATAAAGATGGCATGCGCATAGTATATGATCTGAAAAGAGATAGCATCCCCAATATCGTTTTAAATAATTTATACAAGTACACACAACTGCAAACCGCTTTTAATGTTAACAATATTGCAATAGTCAGTGGTAGGCCTGAGGTACTTAATCTTAAAGATCAGATCGTTTACTTTGTAAAACACCGGCATGAAGTTGTAGTTCGCAGAACAAATTATGAATTAAAGGAAGCACAGAAACGGGAACATATTTTAAAAGGGCTGCTCATAGCTCTTGGCAAGCTTGATGCGGTGATCAAATTGATCAGAAGCTCTAAAGACCCCGTTGTTGCCAGGAATGGGCTGATGAAAAAATTCAAGCTTTCAAAAATTCAGTCGCTGGCCATCCTGGATATGCGCCTTCAAAGATTGACAGGGCTTGAAAGAGCAAAAATAGAAAAAGAATATAAAGAAGTAACCGAATTAATAAAACAACTCAAGGCAATATTAAAAGATGAAGGCTTGAGGATGAAAATAATAAAAGATGAATTGACTGAGATCAAAGAACGGTATGGAGACGAGCGAAGGAGCGAGATCGTTCATTCGGCAGAGGATATTTCAATAGAGGACATCATTCCTGATGAAGAAATGGTGATCACGATCTCTCATGAAGGTTATATTAAGCGAACCCCGGCAGACGAGTACAGGACACAGGGTAGGGGAGGCATTGGTTCCAGGGGAGTGATCACCAAAGATGACGATTTTACAGAGCATCTCTACATTGCCAGCGCACATAATTATTTGCTGATCTTGACCGAAGCCGGAAAAGTGTTCTGGAAAAAAGTATATGAAATTCCGGAGGGCAGTAAAAATTCAAAAGGCCGTGCCTTGCAGAATCTGATCAATATTGCAAAAGATGATAAAGTGCGTGCGGTAATTAATGTTAAAACCCTTAAGGATGAGGAATACATTAACAATAATTACTTAGTAATGTGCACTGTCAAAGGTAAAATAAAGAAAACAAAACTTGAAGCATATTCTAGGGTTCGCCAAAACGGGATCAATGCAATAACAATAAATGAAGGCGACAGGCTGCTTGAGGCAAAGCTAACAGATGGGGATAACGAGGTAGTAATAGCTTTGCGATCTGGCAATGCCATTCGATTCAATGAAAAGCGCGTGAGGCCTATGGGAAGGCTGGCAGCAGGCGTAAAAGGGATCACCTTGAGAGAAAAAAAGGACAGGGTAATTGGCATGGTTTGTGTAAAACAGCGTGATGAATCTGAGGTTAATTTATTGGTAGTTGCAGAAAAGGGCTTTGGCAAACGTTCTTCTATTGACGATTACAGGATCACTAACAGGGGAGGGAAGGGCGTAAAGACAATAAATATTACAGAAAAAACAGGCCACTTAGTCTCTATTAATGATGTGGTAGATACTGATGACCTGATGATCATTAACAAATCGGGTATTACTATCCGGATGGCTGTTGCCGATCTAAGAGTGATAGGTAGAGCCACACAGGGCGTGAAGCTGATAAGATTAAATGAAGATGACGAAATAACTTCCGTTGCTAAAATAGAGGAAGTTAAAGGGGAG
>VRUD01000130.1 GCA_019456305.1 Cytophagales bacterium
TTATGCCTGACCGCCATGACTCAATACGGCTGTTCAGACACATTATGCGATACAATTATAGTTTATCCGGCAATCTCTGCCGACTTCATTATGGCACCCGATACAGAGGGCTGTCATCCATTTATAGTTGATTTTCTGCCGATTGCTCAAGGCGCTGACACGTTCCTGTGGGATTTTGGAGACGGAACAGATACAAATATTATAAAACCAACACATACATTTGTTGATACTTCCTTAACCAGGGATACTACCTATACGGTTGGATTGTTAGTTTACTCCTTTTTTGGCTGTGGCGCTGATACGGTGAAAAAGCAGGTGTTGGTGCACCCAAAACCGTTAGCCGATTTTACTGTTGCTCCGGATACGGGCTGCAGTCCGTTTGTAGTTGTTATAACTAATCTTGCTCTGGGCTATGATAGCTTATTCTGGGATTTTGGGGATGGAAGCGCTATTGATACGTCCACTGCCGGTTTGATCCCACATATTTATGTCAATACTTTAGACAGCACTGTTTTCTATAACCTTTGCCTGATCGCAAAAACGCAGTATGGATGTACAGATACGCTTTGTAAGGTTATAAAAGTCCATCCGGAAATTGATGCTGACTTTACGATGCTTCCAGACGCCAATGGCGTGGGCTGTCATCCATTCGTAGTGAGCTTCCTGAACTTATCGTTAGGAGAAGATTTCTATAGCTGGAGCTTTGGTGATGGAGATTCAAGTATCCTGGAAAATCCAATTGATACATTCTTAGACGCTTCGGCTGTTGTTGATTCAATCTATTATGTTCAACTAGTAGTAAGTTCAGTTTTCGGCTGCGGCTCGGATACTGCAAGAGATACCATCACCGTTCATCCAAAACCGGTAATAGATACTTTTACCCTGACTGCTGCCGGTTGTACTCCATTCTGTGATACGATCACGGGAACAGCTACCCATTCAGGGTTAGCTGCCTATTACTGGGATTTTGGAGACGCATCATACGACACAACAACGGTAGATACTACCTTTGTTCATTGTTATACCAATAGCACGAACGATACAATTGTCCTGAATCCTACCTTGATTGTGAAGACTAACTTCGGATGTACGGATACGGCTACATTACCCATTACAGTATATCCACCTGTTGCAGCCATATTCAGCGCCCAGCCAAATACGGTTGGCTGTCATCCATACTTAGTAACCTTTGAGAATTTCTCAACTGGAGCAGATACTTTTTACTGGAATTATGGAAATGGAGTGCTTGATACCACTTTTGCCGTCATCACAACCAATTTGTACATCAACAATGACACAACATTAAAAGTTGACACTTTTTATACTGCGGAATTAATAGCTATATCTAAATATGGTTGTACTGATACAGCAAGAGATACGATCCGGGTACATCCAAAACCTGTTACCGGCTTTACTGTAGATATTGATACGGGTTGCAGTTGCTTTACGGTTACGATTACCAATTCATCTACCAACTACGACAGCCTGTTCTGGGATTTCGGTGATGGAAGCCCGGGCGATACATCTACCGGTACAACGCTTACACATAGCTACTGCAACACCACAGACAGCACAGTGAATTACATCCTGCAACTGATCGCACAAACGCAATACGGCTGTGCTGATACACTGACCCGCACAATTAAGGTTCATCCTGAGATCTCTGCCGGCTTTGTATTACAGCCGGATACGAATGGTGTAGGGTGTCATCCATATAATGTATGTTTCTTCAATTTATCATTAGGCGAGGATTTCTATGACTGGGATTTTGGGGATGGAGATACATCTGATATTGAAAATCCCTGCCATACATTTACCAATACAGATACCAATAAAAATGATTCTACCTATAATGTTTTATTAGTGGTAAGCTCTCTGTTCGGTTGTGGTTCAGATACGGCAAGAGATACGATCCTGGTACATCCAAAACCGAAAGCTGATTTTACGGTTGATATTGACACAGGATGCAGCTGCTTTACAGTTACAATTGCCAATTCATCTGCAGGCTATGATAACCTTTTCTGGGATTTTGGTGATAACAGTCCTGGTGACACTACTACTGATACCAGCTTAGTGCATACCTATTGCAATACCACAGATAGCACTATTAATTACATATTACGGTTAATTGCAGAAACGCAGTATGGCTGTGCTGATACGCTTACAGATACCATAAAAGTTCATCCGGAAATTTCTGCCAACTTTGCGGTCACGCCTGATTCTATTGGCTGCCATCCATTTGGGGTATGTTTCTTCAATTTATCATTGGGTGAAGATTTCTATGACTGGGATTTTGGGGATGGTGTTATAGATTCTATTGAAAATCCGTGTCATACATTTAACAATACAGATACTGCTAAAAATGATTCTACATACTATGTTTCCTTAGTAGTAAGTTCTAATTTCGGTTGTGGATCAGATACAGCAAGAGATACTATATTGGTACATCCAAAGCCAAAAGCTGATTTTACAGTAGATGTTGACACCGGTTGCAGTTGCTTTGATGTGACAATTACCAATCTGTCTGGCGGTTTTGACAATCTTACATGGGATTTTGGAGATGCTAATCCGAATGATACAACAACAGGAGGAAGTCTTGTTCATACCTATTGTAGTACAGATGACAGCACTGTTACCTATATTTTAAAGCTCATTGCCGAAACACAGTATGGTTGTACAGATACACTGACAGATACGATCACAGTACATCCGGAGATTGCAGCCAATTTCACTATGGTGAAAGATACCGGCTGTCATCCATTTACGGTAATTTTTGTGAATACTTCAACGGGTGGCTCAGCACAAAACTTCACCTGGGAGTGGGATTTTGGAGATACAACAAGTGCAATTCCAAATGACACAACTAAAGATCCGTTTCATGTTTTTGTACATTTTGGTTATACTCCTCCGGATTCTTCCTATTCAGTACAGTTGATCGCAACTTCTCAATTCGGCTGTAAAGACAGCATTAGAGATACTGTAGTGGTGCATCCGAAACCGTTTGCCAGCTTTACTGTTGATACGAACGAAAGCTGCAGCCCGTTTTGTGTCTCTATATTTAACCAGGCAGTGGGATATGATAGCCTTTTCTGGGATTACGGAGATGGCAGTGTGATTGATACAACTACTGCTGATACAATTATCCATTGTTACTCAAACACTTCAGATACAACTGTTTTCTACAACTTATGTTTAATTGCAGAAACACAGTTTGGCTGCACCGATACATTCTGCATATTGATCACAGTACATCCTGAAATTTCTGCCAACTTTGCGGTTGTGCCTGATTCTATTGGCTGCCATCCATTTGGGGTATGTTTTCAGAATTTATCTTTAGGCGAAGATTTTTGGAACTGGGATTTCGGAGATAGCAGTTCAAGTATTCTTGAAAATCCGTGCCATACATTTACAAATGATACAATAAACATAGATTCGACTTATAATGTTTGCTTAACTGTTGGCTCCCTGTTTGGATGCGGTTCGGCTGCATTCTGTAAAAATATCCTGGTGCATCCAAAGCCAACTGCCTTGTTTACTGTTGATACCAATATTGGCTGCAGTCCGTTTACCATTACAATTACAAATCTTGCATTGGGCTACGATACGTTGTTCTGGGATTTTAGAGATGGTAGTGGAATTATTAATGACACAACCGTAACTATTGTTAAGACATACACCAACACTTCAGATACTACCGCTTGTTACATATTGCAACTGATTGTACAAACCGTCCCGTACAGTTGTGCTGATACATTTGTAGACACAATTTGCGTCCATCCGGAAATTTCCGCCAACTTTACGCTATTAGACTCTATCGGTTGTCATCCATTTGATGTATGCTTTTTCAATTTATCATTGGGTGAAGATTTTTGTGCATGGGATTTTGGAGATGGAACGTCAGATACCGTGTGTGACACATGTCATACCTACAATAATCCATCGATAAATGCTGATTCAAACTACACTGCTTGTTTATCGGTGTCATCCTCATTTGGCTGCGGTTCTGATACGGTATGTAAAAATATTTTGGTACATCCCAAGCCAACTGCCTGCTTTAATGTTGATACTGCCTTCGGCTTTAGCCCGTTAACGATCAATATTACCAATTGTGCTACAGGTTACGATAGTCTGTCCTGGGATTTTTGTGACTTAAGCTTTGATACTACTACCGATTCTACACTTTCTCATATTTTTACTAATACTACAGACACAACTGCTGTTTATTGCGTATGTTTATTAGCAAAAACCCAGTATAGCTGTACGGATACACTATGCATACCAATCACAGTTTATCCGAAAATCAATGCAGCCTTTGAAATGCTGCCCGACACTGTTGGCTGTCATCCGTTTAATGTAACTTTTGTTAATCTTTCGTCAGGAGCTGATACGTTCTATTGGGATTTTGGAGACAGCACCCAGTTCATCACTGACCAGGATACAAACTTCACACATGTATTTACAGATACTTCAGCCACGCTGGATTCTACCTATTGCGTGGAGTTAATAGCAATTTCACAGTTTGGCAGCAGTGATACGATCGTTAAGTGCCTGCTGGTTCATCCCCAGCCCGTTGCCAGCTTTACCGTTGATACCGATACCGGATGTAGTTGTTTTACGGTTACAATTACTAATTCTTCTGTTGGCTTTGATAGTCTTTCCTGGGATTTTGGTGATGGAACTCCCGGAGTTACCACCACAGCGCCAACCGTCACTTATACATATTGTAACACTACCAATAATACCATTATCAATACATTGCGGTTAATAGCTGAAACACAATATGGTTGTACCGATACATTGACTCAACTGATCGTTATTTATCCTGAAATTTCTGCCGATTTCACAGCTCTTCCCGATACTGAAGGTTGCCATCCATTTTTGGTTACCTTAGCGGAACTAACTTCAGGTGCAGATTCTTTATACTGGGATTTTGGGGATGGAAGTTTTATCATTGATACCGTAGTAGATCAAATACATTTATTTATCAATGATACATTCAATTTAGATACTATTTATAATGTTGAGCTTATCGCGATTTCTCAGTATGGCTGCCCATCAGATACTATCAGGCAGGATATTTTAGTCCATCCCAAACCCACCGCCTGTTTTGCGCTGGATACCACTGAGGGCTGCACACCTTTGACGGTTAATATTGATCTTAGCTGCGCTGCCGGATATGACAGCTTGTTCTGGGATTTCGGGGATGGTGAGACCGATGATGGCGTGAAATTGAGTCATAACTACGATAACACCACAGATTCTACGGTTTGCTACATCATGCAAATGATCGCCCAGACCCAATATGGATGTGCTGACACGATCAGAGATACGATTTGTGTGCATCCGGAAATAGATGTTAAGTTCGCTATCGTTCCTGATACTGTTGGCTGCCAGGCCTACCCGGCTCAATTGTTTAATCTATCTACAGGAGCAGACACCTTTTATTGGGATTTAGGGGATAACACCTTTATCGTTACTGACCAGGATACAACCATCAACCATATATGGACCAATCTTAACGTTGTGCCTCCTGACAGTGTTTATAACATTACACTGGTAGGAATTTCATCCTTTGGCTGCCGCTCAGATACGACATCAGATGGAATACGGGTGCATCCTAAGCCCGCTGCTAACTTTACGGTAGATGTTGACACAGGGTGCAGTTGTTTTACTGTTACGATAACAAATCTTGCCAGTGGCTTTGACAGCTTATTCTGGGATTTTGGGGATGGAAGTCCGCCAAGTACAGACACTTCCTCAAGTTTGGTTCATACATATTGTAACATCACTGACAGCACTGTAAATTACATATTAAAGCTCATAGCAGTAACACAGTATGGCTGCGCTGATACGCTTACGGATACCATAAAGGTTCATCCTGAGGTCACTGCAAACTTTACGGTGTTTGATTCTATTGGCTGCGATCCGTTTGCAGTATGCTTTTTCAATTTATCATTGGGTGAAGATTCCTATGACTGGGATTTTGGAGACGGGGATTCTTCTATTATTGAAAATCCGTGCCATACCTTTACCAATACCTCAGATACTCTTGATTCTACTTATGTAGTGGAGTTAATTGTAAGTTCAGTTTTCGGATGCGGATCGGATACAGCAAGAGATACGATAATCGTTCATCCGACACCAACTGCCGGCTTTACTGTGGATACGAATGAAGGTATCAGTCCGGTTGTTATCACAATTACAGGTCTATCTACCTGGGCAGATAGCGTATATTGGGATTTTGGAGATCAAACAGATACTACTACGGTTTCCCCCGCAGCGCCTTTTACGCATACCTATACCAACACAACCGGAAGTATTATTGATTATCCATTGTGTGCAATTGCACAAACCAATTTGGGTTGTACAGATACGTTTTGTCTGCCAATTAAAGTTCATCCTGAAATTGACGCCAACTTTGCCATTGTGCCCAATGATTCGGGCTGCCATCCTTTTACCGTTGGCCTTATAAATTTATCACTAAGAGCAGATACCTTCTACTGGAATTTTGGAGATCTTTCACCAATATTTGTTACTACAGATAAGAATACAGTCATTACACATACCTATTACAACTCATCAGCAATCAACGATACTACTTACTG
>VRUD01000131.1 GCA_019456305.1 Cytophagales bacterium
ATAATATCATAATTCACATCAGCCAGATCTGATAAGTCACTGGCAACAGTTTTGTAAATGACTGCTTCGGAATAATCATATCCATTCTTTTTAAGAAAGTCAGGGATATCATTCTTGCGAATATTAGAACAGGGAAACAGGTATTTTTCATTCTTACGCTTTCTGAACTTTTCTATGAGGTCCTGGGCTGTTCTTTCACCACAATAAATCCTTCGTTTTCTGATGACTATGTATTTTTGCAGATAATTTGCCGTCTGCTCCGAAATACAGAAATATTTCATAGATGCCGGCATTTCCAACCTCTTTTCGGAGCATATCCTGAAAAAATGATCTACAGCATTCCTGCTGGTAAAGATAATAGCAGTGTGCGACATAATATCAATATTCTGTTTTCTAAATCCATCAAGAGAAACAGGCTCTATTTGAATAAATGGCCTAAAATCAATTTTTATATTATATTTTTTGGCCAGCTCAAAATAATGAGAATTTTCATCAGATGGCTTTGGTTGAGAAACCAGAATGCTTGAGACTTTGGAATCTCTAATTACTTCTTTTTGGGCGATATCATTAAACGCAGTATCTCTCATTACAATATTAACTTTATCAATACCACTGAGGGTATTAATTCGGTGGCGCAAAGGTAAGAAAATAAATGAAGATTTCTAAAAGAAGTTAATTTATTTATCAGAATAATCGTTCTAAACAAAATAAGAAGGAAGAAGAAAATCAAAGTATAAAATATAAATTTTAAGATAAATTCTTCAATATCGTTATTTTTATAGACTAAAAAAGCTGCCAATGGCAAGATTATCAAACCCAATATCTGGATTATCCTTATAGTATCAATATAGTGATATTTTATAAACTGCCTGCATTTTAATAACCAACTAAATGTTAATAAAAGATAATATTTTATGACCAATATAAAAAATACGAAGAATGCAACTACAGATAAAGAGATTACTGGCGAAGGATTTCTTAAAAATTTTAAAAGAAATAAATAAACCGACCCGTGAAGATTGAAGTACTCTGATTGTGCCATAATTCCATTTTGATACCCAATGTATTGTAACACAAATGATAATAAAAAACAAAAAGCGAGCATAAAGTATAGATTAACATCTACCATTGGATTTAATAATATATTTGCTTCAATATTTGATGGTGAAATAACATTATTGATATTATAAAAACTTTTAAATGTATTTGAATATCTACTCTTTAATAATACATATATTACACACAATATTAAAGTTACAATTAAAAGGTAATTATTAATAGGTTTTTTTTCTCTATCAAGAGGCGGTGCAACTGCTGAATTCGTATAAGTATCATAAAGCTCAGGGCTTTTCGGAATGACTTGATAGATTTCCTTAAAAGGTAAATCTCCATCAGGGTGCCAAAAACTAATAAACACACTCCTGTTCTCAGAGTTGCCAGATGCTATGCTATCAATATCAATTATGACAGTATCGCTTGTTTCAGATGTAAAGCATAATTTATGATTGATAAAAAGGCATAAATTTTTTACTCCGTAAAAACTAATCAGAAAGGGCAGCCCCCCTAACAGCCCCCCTTCCGTCCCCCCAAAGGGGGGAGACTTTGCCAACCCCTTTCCCTTTGGGAAGTGTGGTGGGAAAGTCCCCCCTTTGGGGGAATTTAGGGGGGCTGTTAGGGGGGCTTTTAAAGTTTGACTAATTACTTTAACGTTTGAATGAAGTTTGTCTATGTAAGGTACATAAGCAGCATATTTTTTGTCATAAACAACCCAATTATCTTCCAGTGACACTACCTTCTGGTATTGTTGTCTTTCAGCGTATGCAAATTCGGATGTAAATAATATGATGATAAAAATTACAAAACACATCTGGTTATTAGTTTGTTAGTTTTTAGTTATGGTTACTTAGTTATTGGTTTTAGTTTATTAGTTTTATAGTTTACTTCTTTGCCTAAATGTGATTTTTAACAAAACAGATGGCAAGCCGCCTAAAAGAGCGCCAAACTAAACAACTATAAAACCAGAACTAAAAACTATTCAACTATAACTAACCAACCACCCAACTAATAACTAAAAAAAATCAGGTATTTTTTATTTTTTTAAATTTGCCTATAACCTCAATAATAATACCCAATAATAAAGATATTGATATTAAAAAAATCAACAACCTGATATTACCAATTTTTGAAAGATAAATAGTAATGGCAATAATTATCAAATTAAGTAAAGTCAATATTATTATTGTAAACAATTGCGGGCAACCGTAGGCTACTATTCTATGATGTATATGATTTTTATCTGGTATAAATGGAGACCTCCCGGATAATATCCTCAAGATAAACACTCTTGATGTATCAAAAATGGGTATAATAAGTATTGCAACAGCGATAGCCGGGGATGAAGGAACAGCATTCATGGCAATAAATCTGATGGCTAAAACAGATATGATGAAACCACATATTAAAGAGCCGGAATCTCCCATAAAAACAATGGCTTTATAGAGATTATAACGTAGAAAGCCTAATACTCCTCCGGCTAAACAAAAGGCAACCCCTGCATAAACCGAATCATCATAAATATAAAAATAAATACCAAAGGTTGCAGCAACGATCAAGGCTATGATACCGGCAAGTCCATCCAGCCCATCAAGCAGATTGAATGAATTAGTAATACCAATAATAACAAAAAAGGTGAATGCATAGCTAATACCAATTTCCAGTTCATGGATACCGAATATGCCATAAAAGTTTGTTATACGAATATCTGCCATAAACATTACGATACCAGCCGCAAGTACCTGCACAAAAAATTTCTTAAATGCTGCAACTGTAACCAGGTCGTCTTTTAAACCAATAAAAAATATTACGATACAACCCGCCAAAACCTGCTGGACGCCATTGCTTAAATCACAAAATATTGTAAGCGCTGACATAAAACCAGCAAAAATTGCCAGTCCTCCCAACCTTGGTGTCAACGACTCATGCAATGTTCTTTTGCCGGGTTTATCCAATAATTTTTTTACATGTGCCACATAGGTAATTGAAGGGATAGCAAATACCGATATTAAAAGCGCCCATAAAAAAGCTAACAATAAAGCCATAATGAATTATGAATTACGAACAAAGAATTACAAATATACGAATTACAAACTTCATTCGTCATTCGTAATTCTAAAACTGACTGATCAACCCAAAATGAATCTTAGAAAAATTCAACCCGATAGGTTGATCCTTAGATTTACCAACGGAATATATGAAGTTGAATATTCCCGCTTTTGTACTAAAACTAATCCCTGCCCCTAATCCTAATGGAAAATCCTCATAAAAAGTATTGTCTAATATGTCTAATAAATCATATGTTAAATACCCCTGATCATAAAATAGTAACAAGTAAGAAGTCTCATCGGTGAAAAATCTGTATTCTAACGTACCTACCACATAGGTTGATGCGAAAAATGTGCTCTCGTTAAACCCTCTTAGACTTTTTAACCCTCCGATTCTGAACAAATCATTTTTAAATAAGTTATTATTGACCAAAGTTCCAAATCCATTTAAGCTACTAGTGTTTAAAGCAGTTAAAAACACGCTCCTTAACCCTAACTTTGAATAATGACGAACGTTTGCGGTGAAAGATACTTGTGTAGTTTTTAATTCTACATTTTCGCTCAAAGATTCATCTAATTGTTTGATATTTTTATTACCGATACCTAAATTTACATTTATGGCATTTCCTTTTTGGGGATAGTAGTAATCATTCAAATTATTCCATTCATACACCAAACCATAAGATATGAAGCTGGTATTAGCATAGTCCTTACTTAAAATCGGTTGCTTTAAAAGAATCGTTGTACTTTTTAAACCCGTAAAAAAACCTACTTTGCCAATTTTACTGATATGATAAGAGAGGGTAATTTTTCTATCAATGTTAACAAAAGTTGAATCTTGTTTGAAGAAGTTAACATCAATCTTGGCCTCTATGTTAGACCCTATCAGATTAGGGTGCACATACTCAACATCAAGTGTTTGTGAAAGTTTTTTTAATTTCTTCCATTCAAATATGATGCTTTTCCCGGTACCAAAGGGGTTACGCAATCGCAAAGTAAATTCACCGTTTATGAGCAATTTCTTTTTACCCTCATTGTCTTCCTCTTCATTAGGCAAAAAACCTACTATTCCATTAATTTGATTTGCTTTTTTATCATCAAGATACAAGTTTAAATATGCCTTTTCCCTGTTGAAACTCACTACAGGAACTTTGACAACCTTCAAATAGGGGAGCCGCTTAATTAACTTACCTGCACTTTCAACCTTTTCCTGACTATAAGGCTGGCCAGGCAATACTCTAATATATTTTGACAAAAAACGCTTTTTTATTTTAGTATCCCCTTTTATAACCAGGGAATCAAATTTAATAAGAGGGCCCATAATAAAATTTAGTGAGGTTCCAATACTCCCCTCTGTAATAGTGATAGAATCTAATTTGATTGATGCAAAAGGATACCCATGGTCTTCCGAATATTCCAATATTTTTTTTTCAAGCTTCACGACTTCGTAATATTTAAAAGGTTTATTAGAATAAAATTTCTCTTTATAATCAATCTTAGTTAAAAGCTCTTCACTGACATTACCTTTTTTCAGAAGTGCCCATTGATATGGCTTTCCAATTACTAAACTCACAGTCATTGTATCGCTTTGTAGAGACGTTGCATGTTGGAACGAAGTGGAAATCCCCCCGAGTACTCGGGGGGGCAACATCTCTACAAAGCTATACCAAATACTATCAGCAGTTGAGGTGATGTATGATTGGCGTTGTAAACTAAATATCAGATTTTGAAGCTCTTTGGCTGCCGATAGCGAATCCGGATGTTTTGTCTTATAATTATACTTCCTTAATAAAGACTTTTCCTCAGAAGGAACCTTGATCTCTAAAAAATAACTCTTTTGGAAACCCGCCTGCCTGCTTTGCGGGAATGCTCTGTGAGCGGGCAGGAAAGATAAGTGGCTGATAAGTAATAATGCTAATAACATAGCGTATGGCCCCGCCACAATTGGCGGGGCTTTGCCCTTTGCGCTATGCGCTTTACGGATATTCATTATATTTAATTTCATTACTTTTGTAAAATTACTAAATCCATGTCAAGTATCTATATACATATCCCTTTTTGCAAACAAGCCTGCTACTATTGCGACTTTCACTTTAGCACCAATCAAAAGTTAAAAGAAGACTTAGTCAAAGCATTGTGTAAAGAAATTTCGCTCCAAAAAGATTATTTTAATTCTAAAATTGATACCATTTACCTGGGTGGAGGTACGCCTTCTTTATTATCTGAAAAAGAGCTTAATCAAATATTAACTGCAATTAGTACCTATTTAGTGTTAAATGACAAAGTTGAAATTACACTGGAAGCCAATCCCGATGATCTAACGAAAGAAAAATTAAAATTATTACGCAGAGCTGGTATAAACAGACTGAGCATAGGAGTACAATCATTTGATGAAGCACATTTACGGTTTCTGAATAGAGTACACAACGCTTTAGAAGCGAAAAAAAGTATCGAATTAGCCCAAAATGCCGGGTTTGATAATATAAACATAGATTTGATCTACGGAAGCCCCCATAGCCCCCATCTAACTCAAAGCCCCCCTGAATCGGAGAAACGGGGAATCGGAGAAACGGAGAGAAGAAAAAAGAAACAATTCACCGATTCACCCATTCACCCATTCACCGATTCGGCAAGGAGTAGTGGCGAGGGGAATTTAGAGGGGGCTGCTCACGTATGGAAAAAGGATCTGGAAACAACTTTCAAGCTGCAAATTCAGCACATTTCCGCATATTGTTTGACCATTGAACCTAAAACTGTATTTGGCAAATGGCTGAAAAAAAAGAAAATTGATCCTGTTGATGAGGATTTTGCCGCCCAACAATATGAGATATTGATCAATGCAACCACCCAAAATGGCTTTCTTCATTACGAGATATCCAATTTTTGCATCCCCGGATATGAATCAAAACATAACTGTAATTATTGGCAGGGAGGTCAATACCTCGGTATCGGGCCCAGCGCCCATTCATATAATGGAACCAACAGACAATTTAATGTTTCCAATAATGCCATCTATATTAGCACAATTCTCGAAAATAATATCCCCTGTAAAATAGAAGAATTTAATTTAAAAAACAGCGTAAATGAATATATAATTACTCGGCTCAGAACAATGTGGGGACTACCGGTTAAATCCGATTTAAAATCAGATTTACGCTACGACTTGTTATCAACACACAAAAGATATATCAATAACTATTTGAAAGCAGGAGCGATCACTGTTGAAAATGACCACATCAAATTAACAGACAAAGGAATGCTTATTGCCGATAAAATAATCAGTGACTTAATGAGTGTTTAGTGAGGAAGGAAATAAGGGAAATAAAGGGAATAAAGGAAATAAGGTAATGTAGTATGTCTTTAAATTTGCTTTGCATATT
>VRUD01000132.1 GCA_019456305.1 Cytophagales bacterium
GGTTTTGGTAATGCCACAATAATTGATTCATTAAGAATAGTATGGCCTGCCTCGGGCATTACACAGATATTTACCAATGTAGCTGTTGACCAGTTTATTGAGATCACTGAAGGGATAAATGCTATTGCAATAGCTGAACCCTGTGTGCCTGATTTGCCGGTTGAGGATCCGGGGTTTGTTACCGGTACAGTAACTAATGATATTGATAGCAATTGCTTTATTGATCCTGTAATTGATCTGGGACTCCCTAATCGGTTAATCCAGGCAAAAAAACAAAGTACTCAGGAAAATTTCTTTGTTTTTTCAGATTCTGAAGGGGATTATGAATTTAGACTTCCACCTTCGGTTTATGAGGTAAACCAGGTAAAAATACAAAATGACATTCTAAAGGAACTTGATTGCCCTGATACGGATAGTCTCTATGTGGTAAATGCTGTATCTGGTGATACTATTGGCGATAATGATTATATAAACTTTCTTGTACAACAGGTATGTGGTGTTAGTATAAATATAGTAGGTATTTATTCATCTCCTCTTGCTTCAGCGTGCCCTGGAATTCCCCACACTTATTGTGTAACTTTTACAAATAATGGCAATCCTGTACAAAATGCAATTTTATCAATAAATTTAGATCCGAATCTAATAATTTTAAGCACTTCAGGTAGCTGTTGTATGAATCCGCCTCCTGTTGGTCAAACAGTTTCGTGTACAATTCCTTCTTTTCCTACTAATGCATCTTGTGATATATGTGTTGATGTACTAGTTCCTCCTACTTTTAGTGATCCTCTTACAACAACAGCTTCGATTGATGGAGAATGCGTCACTCCTCCTCCTGTGTTTTCTAACTCAGCCAGTTTTACAGATAATAATAATTGCGCTTTAGATCCTAATGATAAATTATTAGTTACTCCAAAAGGATGTGGCTTTTTTAATAATATCGGTAGGGATGATAAATTAATATACCAAATCCGATTTCAAAATGTAGGTACAGCTCCAGCTTTTAATATAGTAATAAGAGATGAACTGGATAATGCTCTGGATATAACCACTTTGAAATTATTAAGCACAAGCCATCTTTTAACCCGTTTTGAAATTATTCCTGAAAATGCTCTAATCTTTTCATTTGAAAATATTAACTTACCTGATAGTGCATCTGATCCTGAAGGCAGCAATGGATTTGTTATATTCAGCATTAAACCTAAAATCAATATTCCTGATGGCACTACTATTAATAATCAGGCAGGTATATATTTTGATTTAAACGAAGTGGTTCTTACCAATTCGACTCTAAATACAATTCGTGATAATCCATTCCCAATAGCTGACTTTGAGGCACATCATTCTTGTACTTCAACGGGGTTAGTATTTGATTTTACCTATACAGGAGGTACGTCAGATAGCACTGCTTTTGAATGGGATTTTGGTTCTGATGCCATTCCGACTACATCAACGGATGAAAATCCGGCAGGTATATTATTCGCTAACACAGGACTAAAACAGGTTACATTGACTATTACAAGATTTGGATGTGTCTCAGAAATTACGAAAACCGTTGATGTAACTACCGTACAGTGTGGAAAGAACAACGATAAAATTCTTATCTGTCATACGCCACCCGGTAATCCAGGTAATTCCAAAATACTTTGTATAAATCCAAGCTCATTATCCGATCATTTGGGTCATGGAGATTGTATTGGTTCATGTGCACCATCTACAGCAAGATTTGCAAAGAATCAGGAAAGTGAAGTTTTGCAAAAAGAACTGGTGCTGACAGTTTATCCGAATCCAGTTAATGAGGAAGTTACTATTAGTTTTTTACTCCCTGAATCTGATATTGCAAAATTAGAAGTTTACAATTATATGGGAGTTCGTGTTGCAATTTTATTTGACCAACCTATTAAAGCAAAACTGCCTTATAATATCATTTTTAGTACTGAAAATTTACCAGCAGGGTATTATTTTGCTGTATTCCAAACATCCAAAGAACGCATAATTACTAAAATGTCAATATTAAAGTAAGTAACAATGTTACTGAAAAAAAATATAGTATTGCTAATTATTTTTGAGGGTTTCTCTAGTTTGTCTTTTGCTCAACCTATTCCATTTGGTGATTCACCTAAGGATAGTATTATTTATGGTGACATAACGTTTTATCTTTATTACTACAAACCTTTGAGCTACGATTCAATAAGCAGCCCCATATTATTTGGTATTCATGGATCGGGTGGAAGTGGGGAAAGTGAGAGAAATCTTTTCAAAAATATTGCTGACAGAAGAAATGCTCTTGTTATTACACCCACAATGTATAGTACGTGGTTTAGTGGTGGAGCTCCAACATCTTTTACTACTCCAAATTGTTGGAGTTGGTACACATATATATTTAAAAAAATATACAGACATATATTAACGAGAGAAAGCAGAGATTCAATCCCATCATATATGATTGGATTTTCTTCGGGCGGTCAATTTGTAACCCGTTATATGTTGATCCGTCAAGCACATTTCGATTCTATTCCCATAAAAATGGCTGTTTCTGTTAATCCATACTATTATACATTCTGCACTGATTCATTAGATAGTATCAGCATGTGGTATCCTTGTGGTTTAGATGGTGGTAATTTTGATATTAATCTTTTTTGTGATAGTGCTATTACTAATGGTGTCCCGTTAAATTTTGATTGTCATGAACATATCAAGCAATATTATAATGAAAATTATGGGATCCTAATAGGTACAGCAGATACTACAGGTGCAGATGGTTGGTTGTTATGCCAGCAGGCACAAGGGAGCAACCGCTATGAACGCGCACAAAACTTTTATACTTTTTCTGATAGTGACGCAGTGGCAAGGGGTACCACCCTTAAATGGCAGTATGCGGAAGTACCAGGAGTAGGCCACAATAGTAATTTAATGTACAATACCAAAGCAGATACGGCAGACACTTCCACTATTGCAGAAACATTGCTGTTTGATTCCCCTTATTATCCCCCTGTTTATTTTCCACCTACAGCAGATTTTACAGTTGAACTTGCTGATAGTGTCTGCAAATTGTTTGTTTTTGATGCACGCTGTGCCAAAAACAGATTACCAAACGCTTTATTTTGGAATTTTGGAGACGGAAATACCTCTGCAGAAGTTGCCCCCACTCATACTTATTCAGATACCGGAACCTATACAGTAACTTTAATTATTTCCAATATGGTAGGAAGTGATACTATGACACAATCTATAACTATTGATTCTTTTCCACCTGTAACAGCAGATTTTACTGTGGATACAACAGTTGTTAGTTTACCCAATGCAGTTGTTCAGTTTTTTAACAACACCAATAATGCCACCTCTTACCTTTGGGATTTTGGAGATAGTACAACAAGTATGGATATAAGTCCTATACACCAATATACTTATGCAGATACTTTTACAGTGAGTATTATCGCTATTAATGATTCTAATAGCTGCTCAAGTACGTTGGTTAAAGAAAATTATATAATTGTTACTAACCCAAACCGGGTTGATGAGTTTAATATTGAGGGTTTAGCGTTTAGAGTTTATCCCAATCCGTTTAGCAAGATAACAACTTTTGAGATAAAGGAAAAAGCCAATTATCCATTAGATTTTATACTTTGTGACCGATTGGGGCGGGAAGTAAGAAAGTTTGTAGTTAGAAGTGAGACAGTTAAAATTAATAGGAGCGGATTAAGTAATGGAATGTATTTTTATTCTATTTCAGATAAAAAGAAGCAAGTTATTGGTAGAGGAAAAATAATTGTTCAATAAATCTCTTTAAAAAAAAGTTACTAATAAAGTAAAAAAATGAAAGCACTACAAAGCAAAAAGGAAGAAAGTAACCTTAAATTTATTTATGAACTTTATAAAAGTATGCTTAAGGAGAACTTACATTTAGCATACCAGGGTGAATTCAATGCTGAAATTACCGACAGATTATTGGAATTATCAGAAAAGAACATTTCGTATAGTGATATAGAGAAAAAAATAAAAAAAAGAGTTTACCATATCATGGTTGAGTGTTTGCAAAATATTTGCAAGCATCAGGATAGGAAGAGGGATGTATCTACGGGCCGTGCAGGTATATTTATGATCAGTAAATTTGATGATCAATATTCTATTACTTCAGGCAACCTGATTGAGAGCAAAAGTATTGGTATATTAAAAGATAAGCTCAATAAGATAAACAGGTTGGATAAAGAAGACTTGAAAGAACTTTATAGAAAAATCCTGGAAGATGGTGAATTTACCAAGAAAGGAGGAGCAGGGTTAGGATTGATGGATATTGCCAGAAAGTCAGGCAAAAAATTAGCTTTTGATTTCGAGCCGCTTGATCGTAAAACTTCCTATTTTTATTTGCAAACAAAACTTGATTTTGGATCTGAAACTAATGGAAGCGGGGAGATTATTAATGATAAAGGTGGGATAAAAAATGCATTGAAGTTTCATAAAACCATGCGTTCAAACAATTTATTGTTGGTATATGAAGGGGAATTTACTCAGGAAGTTGTATTAAATGTTTTATCAATGGCTGAAGGAAATATTAGTGGGGATGGTGAAACTGCCAGTCTCAGAAAAGATGTTTTTAATGTGATAACCGAAATATTGCAAAATGTTTGTAAACATGCCGATGAATTAAACCCTGATAATGACGTTATTAGCGGATTATTTGTGATCGGAGAAGACCCCCCCGATAATTATATTGTAACTTCAGGAAATTTAATACTAAATGATAAGATAGAGCCTTTGAGATCGAGAATAGACGAAATTAATAGTATGGATATCAGTGGTCTCAATAATTTTTATGATAAAGAAATAACAAATGAGGAGAATATTTCGTATAAGGGTGGAGCCAGGTTAGGATTAATTGATCTTGCTGTAAAAAGCGGTCAAAAATTAGAGTATAATTTTATACCTGTAAATAAAAAAGTGTCCTTTTATTCATTACAGGTTAGGGTGTCAAAAAATTAGTCATAATGAATCAAGAATCAACGAAATTGGAATTATTAAAATTAGAAGCAACGGAAGATACACCGCAGGTAATCTTAGATCCTGCCAATAAAAAATTTCAAATATCGGGCAGGTCATTACCTGAGGACCCTACGGAATTTTACGACCCTATTATTGAATGGCTTGATGAGTATTGCACTAATCCAAACCCCAAAACTAATTTTGACTTTAAATTAGAATATTTTAATACCGCTTCTTCAAAACAGATATATAAAATATTTTTAAGACTTAAAAATTTGATAGATAATAATCATGAACTTAACATTTGCTGGTATTATCAGGATGGAGACACAAGTATTCAGCAAGCAGGAGAGCGGTATATGAGGGTGGTGGGTGTGCAGATCCAGCTAGCAAAATATTAGCGCGTAGCGCATAGCGCATGGCGCCTGGAGCGTAGCGCATGGCGCATAGCGCATAGCACGTAGTGCATAGAGGAGGGCGCATAGCGTACTGCGCTCTGCTCCTCAAAGAGTTTTTCTAAAGTTAGTTATTTTTCTTGATAAGTGATCAAGATCTTCTAATAGATCATTTAGTGTTTGTTCGCTGATCAGATTTCTTCTATTGAGTATTATCAAAATATTTGCGTTTTCAAATGTTGACCTTCGTGCAACATTAAGAAAATTTGAGTTATCTTTATTTGAAGTAGAACCTGATCCTTCAGAGATATTATTTGACATACTCATCCCGCAGGCCCTAAGTTGTTCAGCCCATCG
>VRUD01000133.1 GCA_019456305.1 Cytophagales bacterium
GCTAATACTGCCTCCGTTTCAAGCAATGATCTCGTTAAATATAATAGTTTGAGCGATGGCATCGTTTTTTCGAGCGAAATTTTTCATAAGTTATCATTATTTTATTTCAAAATCTAATTTATTTTTTTTACCTTCTTCTAAAAATTCGGTGATATTTTCCAAAGTTGTAGTATCTAAAAGAGAAATATAGCTTTGCAATTTTCCTTCTGGTGAAACCGTAAGCAACACCGGACTGTTAGAAACGATATTGTATTCTCCATAAATCTTATAGGCCTCTGGTTTTAATATTAAAATAGAAGTGAATTTTTTTTCTATTAGCACCTGAACTAAAGGATCAGTGATAAGATTCCGATAGGGTTGTTGATTTAATGCCAAATGTTCACAACAAGCAGAACTTCCAAAAAGAACAATTAATAAAGGTTTACCTGTTGATTGTACGGCTTTTTTAGCTTCTTTTAATTGATCAAGCTTTAAAAAACTCCAATGTGTCTCTTGAAAAACCTGTTTAATTTTTAAAATTTGATACGGATCTCCTACGTCCAATAGTTTTTTCCTTTTCTTTTCGGGCGTTCCTAACCACTGTTTATTAAATTTCTTTTCAGTAAGAAGTTTCGTTGAAATTGTTTGAATTACATCATTACGATAGATATTTAAGACAATTTTTTTCTCCTTTTTGTTACCAATATAGGCCTTCATTTCATCAACACTGTGAAAAGATTTATTATCGATTGAAATAATTATATCTCCCGGACGAAGACCATCTTTATAAGCAGGGGCTTTACGATAAAAAACGGGTACGATAAATCCTTTGTAGTCAGACTCTAAGGGCAGTTTTTTTATTACCTCCTTATCAACGCTCTCAATCCTTTGGAAAAACCCAAAAATCATCTTGCTTGAATCGCGAATCATCGTAAATCGGTCAATAGAGCTTCCTTTGGCGCTTAGGTAACATGCTGATAAGAAGATCAAACCAATAGTAAAAATTATGTTTTTGGGATAGATTAAAATAAGATTTTTCAAAATAAATATTGTTTTATTAAAATTAATAACTCGTAATATGTAGTTTCTTCCCTTGTCTTTTAAATATCACACCATTTTCTTCAATAACCACATCCTGGGAGGATTCATCTGAGAGTATTTTGTTGAGGTAGTCTTCTACTTTTTTATGCTTAATGGAAACAGCTTCACCTTCAGTAATAGCATCTGTAGCATAAGAATGTAAAAGATTACTGAATTGGTTTTTAAACAGATCCGGTGTGGCAAACATATCACAGCCAATGATCCTGTCAGCAGTGGTAACAACAACCCCGATAGCTTTGGATTCATCTGTGAACTTATTTTCAAAAAAATTCCGGTATTTTTCAATCTCATTTTTGTATGATTTGGATGAGTCTAAGGCGGTGTATGTACTGGTATTGCTTTGTGCACTGTTTTTCGATGTAACTACTTCAACAGCTTCCCAGACTTTACCCTGTTCCTTTTTGGTATCAATGGCTTTACGTATCTGCATGCTGGATACATTATAATAGCCTTTAAAAGATTGCGAATTTTCACCCCTATAGCTCCATCTTCCTTTTTCCACACAAAATACTGAAAGATCAATTTTACCGCTTTGAGGCAGGATTATCATATCTTTGGCAATTACCCTGTCTTGCTTGCCGCCTTTCACTACTTCACCAGCCATAATATAAACAGTATCGCTTGAAACATTTTCTATAAACAAAGTATTTACCCTCCCGCCAGAACTTCCAGACTGATAAACCTGTTGAAAAATAATGTTCTGCTGAATATATGCATCAGGATCAATCGTATCACTTTCGTCATCAGGCTGTTGGAGGTTATTACCGGGATCAATATTTTCATTGCGGGTGGTATCTTCAATAACTTGTTCAGTGATAATTATTTTCTTTTGTTCCAGCGCATCTTTGAGGATGGTATAATTGCCGATACTTTTGTGTGCGTCAAGAAAAACATCATTGGCGAGGATGGGATATAATCTCAAATTTTTGAATGTGTAGTTTTTTATATTGCTTTCTGAAATTAGTGAAAGGTTATCAAGATTGTACTGTGCAAAAGTTACAATTGACAGTAAAAAAATTAACTGGAAAAGAGATATTTTTTTCATGGCAATTTTTGGGTTAATTTGTACCTAAAAATCTAAATTAAAAAAAACAACTTAAATTGTAATCATTATTAACATCATGCATCAAATTATCAGTTACTGGATGCTGGTTACTGGGTGCTGGTTGACCCTATTATTATTAATTTTTTACTTTTACGGCAACTAAATTAAGGAAGTATCGCAACATTTACATCACTTTTCTTTCTTTTTAATTTAGATTTTTAGGTTGTATTTTTATTTGTATTGTTCTTCGTAGTTCTGAAGTGTAGCAAAGTTAGCTAATTTTATTTATATTATCCCTCCAATATTCTTACTAAGTCGTTATTTATATAATACACTTCCTTTCCATCC
The DNA here is from genome assembly GCA_019456305.1 of Cytophagales bacterium. Taxonomy (NCBI): domain Bacteria; kingdom Pseudomonadati; phylum Bacteroidota; class Cytophagia; order Cytophagales; species Cytophagales bacterium. The sequence continues at coordinate 2,474 of VRUD01000133.1, forward strand.
TTTTTTGGACTAAGTATTCCAAGCCCTGTTAATTCAGACAAATATTTAGTTACTGTTGTCCTGCTTGATCTGCCCAAAATATCCCCGATCACCCTGGGTTTAATATATGGCTGAGTAAATAGCGCCTCATTTACTTCTTTGTTGTACCACTTCAATTCTTTCTTACTGTAATCTAATGTGGCTTCCATTTGGTTAATTATCTCATCTATAACCTGATTGGTATATCTTGCTGTTTTCTCTACGGCATTCAACATGAAAACAATCCAGTTTTTCCATGATTTCCTATGTGTCACAGCTCCGATATTGTAATAATAATCTTCCTTGTTATCGATTATGTACTTACTTAAATAGAGAACCGGATGTGTTATTAATCCTTGATTTACCAGGTACAGTAGATTTAAAACCCTTCCCGTTCTTCCATTTCCGTCAGAGAATGGGTGAATTGCTTCGAATTGATAATGAGCTATTACCATTTTGAGTAATGGATCGGTTGGATAAGTTTCCTTATCATTGAGGTAATGAATAAGGTTTTCCATTTTACTTTCAACCACTCCCTTTCCTCTTGGCGGTGTATAGATTACTTCTCCAGCTCTAAATTCACTTTGCCCTCTCTTAATTACAACTTGTGATTGTGGTGCTCTGATCCGTTGTGTAGTATCTTTTATCTGCTGATACACTTTTATAATTGAGGCCTGATCTATTTTCCCTTTTTTCTTAATGTCGTAGTATCCAGTCCATAATGCTTCTCTATATCTCAAAACTTCTTTGGTGTTGTGATTGGCATTTTCTTTCTTTAAAGAATCTGATACAGCTTTATACAGTTCGTCACCTGTTGTGAAAATGTTCTCAATCGCTGAAGAACTTTTTGCTTCCTGTAGTGTGATTGTGTTTACAAATATATTTGGGTTTGGGAGTCTGAGTATATTTCTGTTTAATTCTGCGAGTGCCCTGCTGGCATAACCCCATTTTAATAAAATCTCATTGTCTATCACCTCGTCCGGTGGAGGCAATAACGGTAATTGATTGTAGGGCTTATTTCTATCAAAAGGTCTTGCGCCATTCATGTCCATTTTTACTTAATTTATTGAACGCATTGCAAAGATATGTTCATTTTTTCACAAACCAACCATGTTGCGTTCATTTTTTATGTATTTCTGGACATATCAGTGATGGATTTCTGTAAGGGGAAAAATCCAGGATTTTTCTTATATCTTCCCACAATTTACTATGGTATTTTTACATATTCTCCATTATTTTCCAAAAGAACCTCAATAACAGGGCGCTTTACAGCGCCAAAGCTACTATTTTCATTCTTATATCTGGCTCTTATCATACAACCATCATATTATTAGAAGGTACTTTGGCAACAAATGGAATGTTTTTAGGATACTCCTGTCTGACCTTTCTTAACATTTCCTCTATGTCATATCCTTTTGCCACTAATTTGCCATTTACAACAATTACGTACTTATTTTCCAGCCCTTTCAAATTAAGTTTTTGATATGCTTTTAGATTTTGGCTCATAATATTTAATTTTTATTCGTAAAGTATAATCCAAATTAATAAGTTTTTGATTCTCATAATGTTGTTTTAGTTATGGTCCCCCTCCGTTATACATAATCAGTTCGACTGTTCTAAATCGTGTCATTGTATAACCTACTTTTTTTATAAGCGAGCTGTGAATACTCTCAAATGCTGTATTGCTTGAAATGAAATCGCAGAATTTCAAAAAGTCTAAGTATGCATTGTAATTGTCAAGCCGATAGGAATATGGTTTCTGATTTGTCAAGTAGCGATAAACTCTACTGTCCCAAATCGCAAATTTTGTCGGGTTTATAAAATGTAAAAGTTTAGAAGTCCCAACAAGTGAATTGTTAAAACACTCTTTCAAAACCTGTAAGTCATTAACTGACGGTATTTGACCCAGTTTTGCTGAATTTAGTATATGTGTCGCTTCATTTAACTTGTCAGGACGAAAATGAAAAATTGTCGGCATCCAGCCGTATGTAAAGTTTATCCCTATTATTAAGTTGTGTTTTTTAATTGTCTTTAAGTTGCGGAAATATTTTAGAAATTCAGTGTAAGAAATAAAATCAGAACTGTTTGGCTGAATTTTTAATCTTTCTTCGACCTGTCGGAGTTTATCAATGCTAATATTTTCTTTGTAAATGTCTAACATTTCTTTATCAATTATAGTCTTTTAATAAGGGTTTAAATCGTGCTGTCTCTATATGTCGTGAATGATTATTTGTTACCAGAATTTTAATGTGCAATAACGGACAGCGCTAAATTCACTGCGGGATTAAAAGCATCGTACTTGTCCCACGACAACAAAGATAGAAGAAAGTACAGACCTTTCAAACTACCACTTCACCCGCATTGAATTTAGCGCATGTTATAAACTGTAGTGGCAAAATTCTGTCCACCGAGTTACTATGTTTATTTATATTACCTCTTAAAAGATTTTTTTAGGGGGAGAAGAAGATTTTTTATTTTGTCTTTTGCGGAGAGGCAGGCACATGATTAACCAAATTTGGATTTACAGGCGGATTATGAACGATTTGGTTAATGATGTGCCTGCTGTGGTAGCTTTTTATTCTTTAATTCTCTTATTGCAACACAATTTTTCGCGTATCAACAATCTGATTACCTGAATCCTTTATGTGAATATAATACAGCCCCGTAGCCCACTGGCTGATGTCAACCGTAAATGTTTGCTGGTTGATGACAGAGAAGAACACCTGTACACCTATGTTGTCGGTAATTTCTATTTTGTAGTTGTTCATTAGGGCAAAGTTTCCGTTATCAATCGTTAGCATGTCTACCGCAGGGTTGGGGTAAACTTTTATTGTGTTTACATTGTTGGGCGGTGGCAAACCCAGCGCCACGTCAATAATGAGTGTATCGGTAACTGAAATGGAATCGTAAACAGTTATAGTATCATAAACAGTTACATAAGTGGTATCGTAAACGGTGGTTGTGTCATACACAGTTACAATAGTTGTATCAAAAACCAAAACCGTGTCGTTCACCGTTATCGTATCGTAAACCGTAATTGTATCATATACG
>VRUD01000134.1 GCA_019456305.1 Cytophagales bacterium
TATTCGGGAGGCTACGGTACGTAGCCTCCCGAAAACCTGCACTCTTCATAGGAAGAGTACAGGGCCGGCGGCCGCTTCGACCCAGTGCACTTGCAACCACGGAGACGAAATCAACAGACGCCGGCGTTCGCGGCTCGAGCTCAAGAACCCAGCAAGAACCCAGCAAGAAGTGGGGCCGCGCGGATGGCCAATCCTACCAGCTGGGCTCAGACGGCCGTCAAGTCGGCTGCGCCAACTGCTCCACTCCGCTGCGCCCCAAGCGGGTGACTGCCGGCGCCCAGCCGGTTGGTCCGGCCAACCGCGCGGCCTCCGGCCGGCGGGACCCAGCAACCACCGAGGAAGCAAACATGATCGAGCATGGACACCTGACCGAGGAACAGTGGTTCGACCTCTGTCTTCGGGTCTACCGCCACCTGCGCCTCGGCGATCCCAAGCTCGCGATCGGCGCCCTGCAGGACGCCGGTTTCGACGAGTTCACCAAATCACGGGAGAGCTCCGATGTTGACCATGATGACTGACGTTCAGATGACCCGCCGCAAGCGGCTGGTCTTCATCCTCGACGAGAACGACACCGTCCTCTACAGCGGCGCCAAGGTCGCCCAGGCGATCGACTGGCTGATCGAGAACGGGCACGACAAGTGCACCGTCGAGGGCGAGAGCGAGGGCCTGCGCTTCGACATCGGCTTCGCCAGGTCGTAGCGAACCGGGCGGCTCGGGGCATGAGCTCCGGGCCGCCTTTTTTTTCGGGACCTGAGAAAACCCAGGCGTCCGGTAACATTGACGATCGCCAATGTTACCGGTACGATCGCACCGGTAACAATCGGAGGACCTGCACCATGGGCCGACGCGGATACCCGAAAGACCACCCCTACTACACCCCCAACGCCTACCAGCTTCCCATCAAACACCATTACCGGGACAGCGGTTGCGTCGCCCTCGGCCACGCGATCGCCAAGGCCCGATTCGCGGCCGACATGAAGCAAGGCGAGCTCGCCGACAAGCTCGGCGTCGCGCGCAGTCGGGTCGCCCAGTGGGAAGGCGCCAAACGGCCGGTGCCATGGAAGTTCATGGAGCCCTTGACCGATCTTTTCGGCACCCATGACGCCTGGGACGTCGAGCCCTACTCGATAGAGAAGAAGATTCCGCTGTTCGCCCGCATGGTCCGGTAACGATCGGGATCCCGAAGGTTACCGGTGAGATCCTACCGGTAACCTTCGGAGCTCGAAATGTTACCACGTCCGGATCGCCCCCCGGCGCTCGACACCGGGCGGGCTCGGGGCCTAAGCTCCGGGCCCGGAAGGCAACCCATGGCTAAACCCCAAGCACCGTTGTTGAGCCTCGGTGCCAGCGGCACCATCGCCAAGACCCTGACTTACGCCCGCTGGAAGGGCCGGGCCTACGTCAAGCACCACGTCGCCGGCAAGGACCCGCGGACGCCGGCGCAGGCCCGGGCCCGCGACACCTTCAAGACCGGCGATGCGCTTTGGGTGCCGGCGCCGGCGCTCTTCAAAGCGCCTTGGGACCGCTTCGCGGCCGGCCAGGTCAAGAGCGGCTACAACGCCTGGCTCGGGCGCTTCGTCCGGGATAACATCGGACGGACGGACCTCCTCAACACCACATTCTCGCCCGGCGCCGCCGGCGGCCTGGCGGCGAGCGCAATCGCTCTCACCGCCGGCGTGAGCTCCATAACCGTGGACTTCACCAACCCCGCGCCGCCCCTCGGTTGGACCCTGGAAAGCGCGATCGCCGCCGCCATCCGCGACGGCGATCCGGCCACGACGACCTTCCTCGAGGTGACCGCCGGCGAGGACGCCGTCGCGCAAGCCCAGGTCGTCCTGAGCGGGCTTACCGGCGGCGCGCTCTACGTCGTCGGCGCCTGGCTGCGCTGGCGCAAGCCGGACGGCTCGGTCGCCTACGGCCCGAGCCTCACGGGAACCGCAACGCCGGCGGCGGGGTTCACCGTCAACGCCGTGCACTTCGACGGCACGAACGACGTTCTGAAAAGGGCTGCCGGCTTGACCGGCGCCGTCGATGGACCGCCCTTCCTCTGGTCGATCTGGATCAACATCGCCGGCTCCCCCGGCGCCGTCATGTGGTTCTTCCGCGATACCCTGGGGCGGCTCCTGAGCTTGCGAAACGCCAGCGACAAGCTACAACTGCAGCTTCGCGACCCCGCCGGCATCCTACTCTGGGCATGGAACTCCGACGATTCCTTCACGAACCTCACAAACCCCGGCTGGCACCATCTGCTGGTGGCGGCGAACCTGATCGCCGTCACCCCTGTCGGCCAGGTCTTCCTCGACGACGCCGCCTTGGCCATCACCGAGGTCGGCGCCCCAACGACCGGCGACATCGATTGGACCTTCACCGATATCGCGGTCGGCGCCAAGCTCAACGACACGCAGTTTTTCAACGGCGACGTGGCCGAGCTCTACCTGACCGACGAGTACCTTGATATCAGCGTCCTCGCCAACCGGCGCAAGTTCATCGACGCCTCCGGCAAGCCCGTCGATCTGGGCGCGGACGGCTCGGCCCCGACCGGCACGGCGCCGCTGGTTTTCTTCTCCGGCGCGACGGACGATTGGCACACCAACAAGGGCAGCGGCGGCGGCTTCACCGAGATCGGCGCGCTTACCGACGCCGCGTCGAGCCCGAGCGATTAGGACCTGAAACTCGAACGGGCCGAGAACATCGGCTCTGGACGAACGGACGTTGCGCGGCGTAGGCTCCACGCCGTCCCTACAACCACGGAGGCCACCATGGCCAAACCGACCGCACCGCTGCTCAGCTTCGGGGCCTCGGGCACGCTCGCGAAGACGATGGTCTTCTCGAAGTGGAAGGGCCGGCCCTACGTGCGCCGGCACGTCGTCCCCGCCAACCCGAGGACCGTCGAGCAACTCAAGACCCGAAACACGTTCTCGTCCGCCAGCGACACCTGGAAGCTCGCCGGCCCGCTGTTGCGGGCGCCCTGGGACCGCTTCGCGGTCGGCCAGGTCCTCGCCGGCCGCAACAAGTACATGGCCGATTTCGTGCAACAAAATCGCGGACAGACGGACCTGCTCTCTTGGTTCATGAGTCCTGGTGCCAAGGGCGGCCTGCCGGCCGCCTCGCTGGTCTTGACCACGGTCGCCTCGCTCGGTATCGAGGCCGTCATCGGGGCCCCGGCCCTGCCGACCGGCTGGGCCATCACCCAGGCCGTCGCGGTCGCGATCCTCGACCAGGACCCGCAGACCGGGACCGAGTTCGCGACCGTCGAGGGCCTCGACGCGGCGACCCCCTTCCAGGTCGATCTGGTCGGCCTAACCGCGGCGACCTGGGTCGTCGGCGCCTGGTTCGAATTCACCAAGGCCGACCTCACCATCGCCTTCGGGGTATCGCTGCAGGACAGCATCCTCGTGACGGTCTAGGGACTGCGCTCCCACGGTGCCCACCTGGACCGTCCCCCGGGCGGCCGCCCGCGCGGCCGCCCGGACCGCCACCGGGCAAGTCGCATGACCCGGATCAAGGCCGACCCGAGACGCCAACGCTTCCCGTCGCTGTCCGGCAAGCTGATCCTCTATGACGATCGCGGCCAGCTGGTCGCCCGCAGCTGGCCGCGCAAGCGCGGCCGCCCCAAGAGCAAGTGGGTTCGCGTCCAGAACGCCTGGTTCAAGGAAGCCGGGCGCCTGGTCAAGCACGCCCCGGCCTCGCAAACGCTCCTGGCGATGAACGCCACGCGCAACCTCGGCCTGCTCTGGCGCGACGTCTTGACCAGGACGATCTCCGAGGGCATCTTCGACTTCACCCTGCCCGACGGTCGCCTGATTCGGCACCGCCGGCCGTTCCTGGAGAACGTTGTGTTCCAAGGTGCGATCCTCAAGCTCACGTCACCCTTCAGTCTCCCGCCCAACGTCCGCACGACGATCGAATGGCCGTTGCCGGTGCTCGACACCTTCGGCTTCTGGGACCCGGCCCAACCGACCCGGCTCACGATCCCCCCAGGGCCCGACGTCGTCTCTCTGAGCGCCGGCTGGGTAAGCACGCTCGACCTCGGCACCAACCTCACTAACCTGTTGATCAGGAAAAACGGCCTCGAGGTGAGCAGGCAAGCGCAGACCGAGACCGGCTTCCCGGGGTGTGGGGTCGGCTATGGAGCTCTCGACGTGGTCGCCGGCGACTTCTTCGACGTCGCCATATTCACGAGCAAGGCGACCGCCGCTCAAGCCTTCGAGCGCACGTTCTTCACCCTCAACGTGATCGGGGCCGGCTGACCGTGGCCGAGGAGAAGCCCTGGCTGGAATGGCGCGAGCTGCCGTCCGGCACGCTGGCGCCGAAGACCGCGAACTTCGTCAACGACATCATCTTCCATCCCTGCGCCCGGCCCTGGTACGTCTACGTCGAGACCTTCGCGCCGGCCTTCCTGCGGCTCTTGCTCATGATCAGCTTCTTCGATCTCGAAGACGCCCTGCGCGCCCATGCCACGTTTATCTCCGGCAAGGCCGGCCGCGGCGGCCACGGCCGCAAGCTGCACAAGATGAAGTTCACCCGCTCGGGCCGCGAGACCAAGACCCAGCGCTACGCCGCCAAGGCCCTCAAGACCCTGCTGATCATCACCAGCCCGCTCGAAGCCATCGGCTTCGCCTGGCTGCTCTACGCCGCCACCGATGAGTTCTTCTACGACTGGCAGACCCTGCTCAACGCCTCGACCTTCTGCAGCCAGCCGATCTTCAGCGGGCCGCTGCAGCGCCGCCGCGGCCCCGGCAACATCCCGATCCTACCCGGCGGACAGCCCACGCGGATGCCGATCGCCGTGCAGAACCGAGGCGCCTGGGCCAACAGCAACATCAGCGCCGATCTGCCCCAAGGCCAGTTCACCGCCATCTTCGCGCTCACGGTCAAGGGCCCGAACAACCGTATCGAGGGCGTCCACCTGCGCTTCCGGGTCACCGGCATCTTCGGCACGTTCTTGCTGGACGACGACCCGATCAGCATCGGGCCAAAAGAGCAGGTCGATCTGCTCTTTAAGGCCGACTTCTTCCTGTTCGGCGGCGCCGGCGGGGCGATCGTCTGGGAGCTGGTCGGCCAGGCCGTGCCGATCGGGCTGCACAGCGAGAAGGGCCGGATCATGGTGGTCCGGACCGGCTAGAGTTATCCGCGATTCACGATACGTTCCGGCTTCCCCATAAGAGACGGCCCCGCGTAAAGTACACGAGGCCGCCTTGCTTTGTGGGCACCCGACCCCAGGAGGGGGGGGCGTCTTGATAGTCCGCTCAGGAATAACTATTGTCAAGGGGGGGTGGGCGCACGTGGGATTGAACCACGGACCTCCTCGGTGTGAACGAGGAGGTCCTACGTTTTCTCTGCTCTCTCAACAATTCACCGTGCTGAAACAACGGGTTATCGCCTTTCGTGCGGTGACTCTAAAGTATCTCCCAAGGGGCTGTTCGCATTGCAGAACAGCCCGGCAACGTCGGCTCGCCGCGCGGGTCGCCGGCGACCGCCCGTCGGCCGGCACCGCGGTTAGACCATGCGCTCGACCTC
>VRUD01000135.1 GCA_019456305.1 Cytophagales bacterium
TACTATGTAATAAAATAAGTGAAATGATTAAAGAGGTAACTCCCTGGGCTAAAATCGTTGTGTTATGTTTTGTTTTCATGATTTTGTGGTAAAGTATAATTATCTCGCTGGTTTTTTGGCAATATAAATGTTACGCTATAAGAAAAGGATTTGGATAAATGCTAATAAATCATAAATTTAAATCGATCTCAGCAATTCCAACGACACCATTAATTCAAAGCACCTAAGAGTATCCATTGCCTGATGAGTTTTAAATCATTAGTATCTACCGGGAACGGAGGAGTTGAGCAAGGAATTGTAAGTGTTTTAGGCATAGGGCATCCTTCCCCGACATCTAAGCTAATATCCGCAACAAACCCGTTATTAATTTTCCTGAAAAGAAAACTGCGGCAATAGTCTCCCGGATATATTAATTTATACCCTTTACTTCGAGCGCTGTCATTGGAAGGGATCTGATTGACTATATTATCGTAAACTGCCTGCATGCTATCAGCAAGTGTTGGCCCCGTTCCCTGAAGGTCAGGAAGACCAACTGGAGGAGTATTGTCATGACAGACACTGAAAGTACACCTTGTTTGGAATATAGGATAAACTTTTTCCCACGTGTTTTGGGAAGTATCATAAATACAAGTATCCGATACAGTAGCATTCGGATTATAATTTGTTGCAGTAGAATCCATACAACCTTTCACTGCAGGTGGAGAAGGTTTAACTTCTTCTTTTTTCTTACATGCATCTATTATTATAACCGTTAGAAATGCTAAAACTAATAGCTTTAGCAAAGTTTTTTTCATAATAAATTTTTGTTTCTATTATTAATAAATTATTAATTTACCTCTACCGATTACTTCATTCTTCCCGCTAACCTGATAAAAATAAACACCGCTTGATAAATCATTTCTTTCAATGATCAATGGCTGTGAATTTATATCATAAATTTGTTTCACCTTAGTACCTAATACGTCATAAAGTGTGAATGTAGTGAACGGGCATGTTGATCCCGATCCTGTAGAGGCCTGTTCACCGCTGGATAAGAACAGAATTGCCTTATCAGTAAATGGGTTTGGAAAAATTTCAATATTTTCTTTCACTGAAACAGAATTTTCTGAAATAGCAGTTGTTGTAACAAAAAGCCCGGTTGTATCTGTAACATACAATAAAACCATGATCATCATCTCATCTACGGAAGTAAAACCCCAGGTCACAGGACTGTTTGGCCCGGTATTGATATAAGAAGCTTCCTGAATAAGTCCTTCATTTTTAGGAACCAATAAAAACGGATAATCATAGTTTCTTGAAGGAGGACGGTCGTAATCATAACTTTTTAAGGTATCATTAGGATCTCCATTCTTATGAGAAGCATCAAAATATTGCACCCCTTTTGTTCCGTCAGTATTTCTTTTATAAATATCAAAATCAACTCCCCATTGATGGGTATGCGAAGTCATCCCCCAAACAAAAATATCATTAAGTCCATCATTTTGTGGGATAAAAGAATCTTCAAATGTATAAGTATTACCATCGTTCCATATCACTAACCCGATAGGAAAAGCGCCCAGGACCAAGTCAGTATGCATTATTTGCTTAGCTGTACCTTTGGTTTGGGTATAGATATTTATATAAACTTCCGCTTTCATCACCGATGGGGTTTGATTGATATGATGAGAATTTAAGTCGAGCAAAGCCGCTTGCGGCCATACAAAGGCAGTATTCGCGGGCAAGAAAACGCTATTAGTAAATTGGGCTCCGGTAACAAACGCAACAGGATCTGTAGTATGCCCTGGTCTTAGTCCCTCGGGTGTTCCGGAAGCATCATTTTCTATACGATAAAGTATAAAGTGATGAGAGTAATCATCACCCATAATCACATCAGTACGGTAGATCTCAATCGTATCGGCAAGATGCGGGTCAATCTTAAGAAAGTATTCAAGTTCACCAAAAGGCGCTATGAAGTAAGGCCCAAAGTGAATCTGAAAACCCTCAGAAGGAGCGGGCGCTGCTGGTGGAATAGGTACAGAAGCTAATCCGTTACCGTTGTAATAATCATTGATAAGTGCAGTATCTGCCACTACCCCGGTTTCTGGTGCACCCCAAAGGATCCATTGCCGGATCAGTTCTTTATTTTCATTGCTTAATATTGCTACGTTAACACCTTCACCAGGATCTAATACAATATCTGCATCTAATCCATTATTGATTTTCCTGAACAGGAAGCTGTAGTGTGGATGGCCCGGATCAATACGTGTATATCCTTTAGATTGAGCAAAAGTGTTGGCAGTCGGCTGATCAAAAATACTAGTGTATGCATTAGCCATTGTCGTAGTTGCAAAATCCACGCTGTCTATGGTACCAATACTCTGAAAAATAGTGTAAACTTCCTGCCACGTACTCTGACCAAGGGCATGTTTTGAGTGCAGCGAAGAAACTGAAAAAGAAAATAGCGTGAATATTATTAAATACTCCATACGCTGTAAATACTTAAATTTTTTCATGATCTTATTTTTGAGTCCACTCTAAAAAGTGTTTTTGGTTCTCGCAAAGGCGCAAAGGGCGCAAAGTTATACACTTAACTAATTGATATTCAATCCTTTGCGAACTTTGCGTCTTTGCGAGAAACTATTTCTTTTCAATTTTTTACTTTTTAGAGTGGACTCATTTTTTAGTTAATATTAAAAACACATACATATAAATACATATGCAAATATAGTTATTTTTTCCATATTCAAATAATTTTTTATTTTTTTTAAAAAATTAATTAAGTTTGAGCCCACTCCAAAAAGCATGCACTGAACGAAGTGAACGTGTCAATTTTCGCCACAAAAGCACAAAAACACAAAATCCCACAAAAGTTATTTGATTGGTTTTTCCCGAGTACTCGGGATGGGATTTAGTGCTTTGGTGTTTTAGTGGCATTTTTTCTTTTTTAACTTTTTAGAGTGGACTCAAGTTTTTATCTAAAAGAATTGGCTATATTTGCCCCAACAATAACGAACTCTGGTTTTTAAAAATAAATTTGGTTGGCATAGATAATTTTAGATAGAAGTAATTTAACAATGAAAACGAACGGTTTAAATATTTTTCCTAATAAACAAGATGAGCTATATACGCTGATCACAGGTGCCAGCGCAGGTATTGGCAAAGCAATGGCAAAAGAATGTGCTGAACGAAAAATGAACCTGCTGCTTGTTGCATTGCCAGGCCCGGAATTAGCAGAATACGCAGCGCACTTAGAATTGACGTATAATATCAAAGTATTCTATTTTCCCATCGATCTTAGCCATAAAAATGCGGCACAGCAACTGCATGAGTGGTGCGTAAGCAAAAGATTGTCCGTTAATGTGCTTATAAATAATGCCGGTGTAGGCCATGTTGGTTCATTTGAGGGATCCACAGTTGACTTTTATCAAAATATGATGCAATTAAATATGCAGACATTGGTTACACTCACACAACTATTTATTCCCGAACTAAAAAAACATTCCACCAGCTACATATTAAATGTTGGAAGTACGTCTGCACTCCATCCGGTACCATACAAATGTGTCTATTCAGCCACCAAATCTTTTGTTTTATACTTTTCGAAAGCATTAGGGGCAGAATTAAAAAATACCTCCGTCATAGTTAGCTGTGTTTGCCCTGGTGTGGTAATGACCAATAAAGAGGTTCGGAAAGCAATAAATTCAGCAGGGCGCTTTGCAAGATTAACCCTGATGTCAGCAGATGAAGTGGCCCATATAGCCATTGAAGGATTATTAAAGAAAAAAACAATTATTATACCTGGAAAATTTAATAAAATGCTTTTGTTTATTGCTAAATTTATACCAGACGCTTATGTAGCTGCCCTGTTTGAAAGTTTCTTTAGAAATCTCTTGAAACAAAACATAGCCACTGCTCCGCCTGCCAGCTTACCTGCCAGGCAGCGGCCTGTCGCGGCTTTAGATTCTTAAAGAGCTATTAATAATACTCGGGTTCATAATAAAAATTCAGTACCTAATTCCTATCATAAAAATTCGTACATTGTCATCGGGGATTCTTCATTCGTCTGGCTGCTACGTGTTTGTTTTTTGTTAAGTCAGACAGGTATATTTGCATTGGGGATAGTATAATTAGTGTCTGTCCATAAACTAAAATTATAAGAATAGCACCACGATTTATCGTGGTGATAATAATCAAAAAAATAAATTCTAAGTCCGTTTTAACGGACTTCAATAATTGGATATTCAAAGTGATTAAAGTCCGTTAAAACGGACTGAAAAATGGTGATGTCGTTTTTTCACCCTGATAAATCAGGGTGCTATTCTTATGAAAAAGTGACTTTAGAGACAGACACTAATTAGTATCAGGCAAACAACCTGTATTAGATATTTATCGTATAATACTCTATATCTTTTTTTATGAGCAAAACAACAAAAATAACAATACTTTTTCTCTCCTTATGGTTTTTACGCTTATCTGATCCTGTTTCAGGGCAGATAGTTGGGGAAATTGCTACCCTTGCAGCGGAAAACCTTGCGGGTAATATGGCCGAAATTTTTGCTACCAACAATTGCTGCGGAGATGCCGGTTGTTATTATTGGATGTATGATATATTGTTCCATGAAGCATGGCATCATCACCGGGAGTTATTGGATAGGGAAGGAACAATTCCAAGAATTTCCAGCCTGGAGATCTTTATCAATGGAGCTTATAATCCGTCTGAATATTATCTGTTTCTACCCGGCCTTAGAGTAAACCGGGGATTTTTTTCCACCGACTTCAGAGTGTTTTCAATTTATGAACAGGCATTGAATTATAGCGATGGCTATAATACTATTTCTTATTTAACCTACGATTGGCAGGTCTTACAGCTTAATCTTGTAGTATTGCCCGAATTTAATTTGAGGGCAGGTACAGGTTTTATGTTAGAACAATTTACGGGTTTAGCCTACAATGAACATACAGTGAATGCAGACATATTTTTTGAAAAAAGATCAGCTTTTTTAGTACCTTCCATCTTCACTACTGAATTTAGATTTGCCTCTGATTATGTAACAGGAGCGGTCCCTCGTATGGAATTTAGCGCTATAGGAAACTATAAACTGCAAAATACAGGACGGTTAAATGTATATCTTTCCCTCGGAGGTATGTACGCACTTTATTACAGTACTGTAAATGTATGGGCTCTGCAGGCAGGGTTGAATATGCGAATAGAGTAATAGGTATATGCGTTTAGGTCGCACAAGATTTATACTTTTGAATATGTATGAGTGACTAACCACGCCATTTATG
>VRUD01000136.1 GCA_019456305.1 Cytophagales bacterium
GGGCAATATCCAACATCCAATTATGAAACTCCCACCATATATCTTACTAACGCTTTCATTCTTAGAAGGCGCTGCGGTGTTGGCAGTTGAGCTTATTGTTGCTAAAATGCTGGCGCCTGTGTATGGTGATTCCATATATGTGTGGACAACGGTGATCGGCATAACTATCACAGGCTTGAGCGTGGGATATTTTATGGGAGGGATTTTAATTGATAAGTATAAGGATCTTAACCAACTATTTTATGTATTATTAGCTGCTGCTTCCGTGATCTTATTCATACCGGCCATTCTAAATCATTTAACTGAAGTTTTCATAGACAGCGATATTATTTTTAGTGTTGTCATTATCAGCATTTCAGTGCTGTTTCCGTCATTATTGTTCTTAGGGATGGTTCCGTCAATGATAATCGGTATATGGTCAGGAAGTGTTGAAACCGTTGGGGAAAAAGCCGGCAATGTATATGCAATTTCTACAATCGGTGGAATAACATCCGCTTTTTTTATGGGATTTTATATAATTCCCCGTTTTGGCCTCACTATTCCTGTCATAGCTGTTTCTATCATACTTGCTATGATACCAATTTATTTTTTATTAGTGAACAGAAAGTATTTGTCATTAACCTATATATTTTTTGTAGTTCTCATATTCTTCTTCAAGGTGATACAACCGGCGCCATTAAGAAGTGGGAATCACGATGAAATTAAGGTGCACTATTATTCCGAAGGGCTGCTTGGCCAGGTGATGGTTTGTGATTATGTTAACAATACAGCCCGAAATTCATTTGAGAATAAAAAATATGTAAGAAGCATATACATCAACAGAATGGCACAGACGGTCATAGACCTGGAAACAAAGCAACCGGTGATATCGGATTATATAAAATACATGAATGCGCTTGTTTCCATTTATCAACCCGGCTCCAGGGTTTTATTATTGGGGCTTGGTGGCGGTAACCTCGTAAGAGAATTTACCAATCTTGGGTTTTCAGTAGATATATGTGAGTTAGATAAACGGATAGTATATGCCGCTAACAAATATTTTTTGAATGACCTGCCTTCTTTTGTAGAGACGTTGCATGCAACGTCTCTACAAAAGAAGGCAGGCATTGATAATAAACGCACCAACTTTATTATTGATGATGCCAGGCATTTTTTAAAAACAACAGAAAACAAATATGATCTGGTTGTTTTTGATGTTTTTAAAGGTGAAAGTCCTCCAACACATGTTTTCACAAAGGAGAGTATTAAAGAGGTTCAAAGCATATTAAATCCAAATGGCGCTATCATTGTCAATTTGATCGGACAAATTGAAGGGGAGAAAGGCAAAGGTGTAAGGTCTGTTTTGAAGACATTTGATAAAAGCGGTCTGGAAACAAATATTCTCCAGGTACCTCATGTAGATAATGTATTAATATCAGGCAGTTTTGAACCTTTAGAATTCAAAGTAAAAGCAAATCCTAATTATCTTCACAATATAAACGGCCGTATTGAGCATTATTTTTATGATTATGAAAATCTCAGGTTATGGAAAGATGAGGTTTTAACAGATGATGAGCCTGTACTTGACTGGCTTTATATAGACGCTATGAAAGCGACCAGGAAATGGTACACCGCCAATTATACTAAAAAGTTTCTTGAAAAAGATGTACCTTTGTTTTGGTAGTTGAAAAAAATGATATTAGATATTGGATGTTGTTGGACAGCTATATAGATGCTCATATCTAATATCCAATATCCAACATCTTCCATCTTCGATCTTATTATGTATTTTGAATAAATCTGGAATTTAATACTTTCTTAATATATCGGTACATCACCATTTCAACATCTTTAACGATCCCATCTGCTTCCATAATGTCTTCCAGGTCTTTAATTAATTTCTTTTTTTCTTCCTCTGTCTCGCAGTATTTAGGACAATTTGTTTTAATGAACTGAATGATCTCGCTATCAGAATGAAAAGCATATACCCTTAAGACTTCCTGTAATAATTTTTTATTTATTTCTTCATCTTCATGGAATCTTTTCAGTTTTTTGTAGATTTCCACGATCTCTTCATCTACAAGATTATAGTCTGCCTTGGCAATACACACATACAAGTACGTTACAAAATGTTCAAGCTTCCAATCGTTTAGTTGTTTTCCCATAATATTAATGGTTATTCTTAAATCCTAAATCTTCCCCGATTATCATTCCCCCGAGCACTCGGGGGGAGTAACCCGGGATCAATAATCTTCAATCAGAACTAATTCTGTTTAAAGTTTTTCTGATAAATCTAAACATAATCATTTCTACTGATTTGTGCATATGGTCTTGTTTCATAGCACTTCCCAGGTCTTCTATAATTTTTTCTGATTCTGACATTTTACAGATCTTAGCCTTTTCATTAATTACCTGTATTTTATCATTATCATTATGCTGCGTAAATTCAAGAAGGACTTTATCTAATTTACTTTCATACCTGATACGAGGGCCGTCTAAAGTAAACATTACTTTTTCCAGCAATAGGTCAAGCTCACCTTTTTTAAGGTTATAATCGGCATCTGCAACACACAAATATAGATAAATTACGAATTCTTCGTATCCCCAATCGTTTACAAGTTGTTGATTTATCATTTTTTATTTAATTAGAATATTGGCATCGGGTTATTAATATCTACCGAAGCTGGCAAAATTAAAAAAAAAGTATAAATATTACAATTTAATTATGATTTAAAAAAAATCCCTCCTGTTACCGGGAGGGATTTTTTATTAAATATACTGCTGATCAAATTACATCATACCGCCCATTCCGCCATTTCCAGGCATAGGAGGCATAGCAGTTTCTTTTTCCGGTTCTTCAGCAACAACTGCTTCAGTTGTTAATAACATTGATGCAATAGAAGCTGCGTTTTCTAATGCCAGGCGTGTTACTTTTGTTGGGTCAATAACGCCTGCTTTATCAAGGTCTTCAAATTTGTTTGTGCTTGCGTTGTAACCGAAGCTTCCTTCTTTTTCACGAACTTTCTGTGCTATCACAGAACCTTCTTTACCTGCATTTTCAACGATGATCCTCAAGGGAGATTCAAGAGCAGTTTTCACTATGTTTACACCTGTAACCTGATCTTCATTGTCAGTCTTTATATTTTCAAGTGCATCAATAGCTCTTATGAATGCCACACCGCCACCGGTAACAACACCTTCTTCAACCGCTGCTCTTGTTGCATTTAAAGCATCATCAACACGGTCTTTTTTCTCCTTCATTTCTACTTCTGTAGCAGCGCCTACATAAAGAATAGCAACGCCTCCTGAGAGTTTAGCTAATCTTTCCTGCAGCTTTTCTTTGTCATAATCAGAAGTAGTATTTTCTATTTGAGATTTGATCTGGTTGATCCTGCCCTCAATATCTGATTTACTTCCGTTACCTTTTACGATCGTAGTATTATCCTTATCAATGATAATTTTTTCAGCGCCCCCTAAAGAATCTAAAGTGGTATCTTCTAATTTATAACCTGTTTCTTCAGATACCATGGTAGCTCCGGTCAATACAGCGATGTCTTCAAGCATTTCCTTTCTTCTATCGCCAAAACCGGGAGCCTTTACAGCAGCGATTTTGAGTGATCCTCTGATCTTATTTACGACCAGCGTAGCTAATGCTTCACCATCAATGTCTTCTGCAATAATTAAAAGAGGGTTTCCACCCTGGGCAGCCTTCTCAAGGATAGGAAGCAGATCTTTCATATTTGAGATCTTCTTGTCGTGAATTAAGACGTAAGGATTCTCTAATATAGCTTCCATTTTTTCGGTATTGGTAACAAAGTAAGGAGAAAGGTATCCCCTGTCGAATTGCATGCCTTCCACAGTTATAACTTCTGTTTCTGTTCCCTTTGCTTCTTCAACAGTGATCACGCCATCTTTACCTACTTCATCCATGGCTTTGGCAACCATAGCGCCTATTTCATGGTCATTATTAGCAGAAATTGTAGCTACCTGCGAGATCTCATTTGATTCGCTGATCTTTTTTGATTGCTTTTTTAAATTCGCAACAACTTCTGTAACAGCTTTGTCAATACCACGTTTTAAATCCATTGGATTTGCTCCAGCGGCAACGTTTTTGATTCCTGTATTGAATAATGCCTGTGCCAGTACGGTAGCAGTAGTAGTACCATCACCTGCTGTATCAGCGGTTTTTGAAGCTACTTCTTTCAATAATTGAGCGCCCATGTTTTCAATCGGGTCTTGTAATTCAATTTCCTTTGCAACGGTTACTCCGTCTTTGGAAATTGCAGGCGCCCCGAATTTTTTATCTAATATTACATTTCGTCCTTTTGGACCTAATGTAACCTTGACAGTGTCAGCTAAGATGTCTACACCTTTTTTAAGCTGTTCCCTGCCTTCTGTGTTGAATAAAATATTTTTTGCCATAATAATAATAATTTTAGTTGGTCTCCCAAGTTACCCCGGGAGATAAGGTTAAATAATTGCGAAAATGTCAGACTCCCTCATTATCAGGTAGTCCTTATCATCAACGGTGATATCAGTTCCTGTGTATTTACCATATAGGATCTGATCACCAACTTTTACCGTCATTGGTTCATCAGGTTTGCCTGAACCAACTGCTATGACCTCACCTTTTTGAGGTTTTTCTTTAGCAGTGTCGGGAATAATGATGCCTCCTGTGGTTTTTTCTTCAGCAGGAGATGCTTCAACCAACACCCTGTCGGCTAAAGGCATGATACTTACTTTTTTTGCCATTTTTTTTTAGAATTTAAATTGAAGTTAATTAATTACATTTTTGAGCAGTGCCGCTTCATATTTTTTTGCGGGTGCAAAGATACAATAAAAATTACAAAAATTAAATAATTTATTAAAAAACCATAAATAATTTTTTGAAAGCAACTTTTTTTAAAAGCTTAATGAGATGCAACTTTGTCTGCATTTCTTGTGCCAAACAGGGAGAAGTACCTATTTTAAGACATATTTACAGGATTTTCTATTTTCCTGTAATAATGTCATACTA
>VRUD01000137.1 GCA_019456305.1 Cytophagales bacterium
GCCTTCATAAAAACGAAAAGGCAGGAAAACTTCCTGGTCTGAAAAGTTGGTGGTGATCGTCAGGTCAATATTTGCGTAAGTAAAATGCCACTCTTGCGAATAACATCGCTGGTTATCAGGCATCCAGGCATATTTCTGACGCGTAAGGGTAAAATTTGAAGTGGTTATAGAAGTTGAGTCGTTGATGTAGATAGAGCAAAACCTGTATGTTGGCGTATCAGGGATCTGGTCTTGTGCATTGAAAAGATTCCATACGTTCAGGTCCATGCCATTGGAAAGCTGGTAGCTGAACCATTCCCAAACTGTTGTCCCCAATTGCGGGTTCATTTCTCCCCACTGCCGGTCAATCCAGGCAGTGCCTGTCACAGGTTCGGTGAAACCTACAAGTGTGAGTGTTCCTTCAACTGTAAGCTTTGTTTGTGAATAGTAGTACGAACTGTCTGTTTCAGCCAGATAAACAAAACCATCATCACCCACCATCAACGGACGTTTGACCATGTCGTAAACCAAATCTATATCTCCATCTGGCGAATGGGCAGACAAATGATATTCAAATGGTATGAGAACACCGGCGCTATCCTGAAGTGTAACCCACTCTTCGGAAGTTATACCAACCATTGCTTGTATATCCAAATGATCTTGTGCCAGCACATAAGTACAGGGCTGCATATTCTGAAAGAATTCGCCTGTTGTCTCATTTGCAATATTAAAGATGCGGAACCCGTCAAATGGAAATACCGGAAAGTAAAAATAGGTAAGCATGAAACTATATGCTGTACCGGTAGAATCTCCGGTTAGATGTGCAGTTGTGTACCACCATTCTGCAGATACACCCGGATGCCATCCTTCATCCTGGGGAAACCAGATAACACTCCCCGGCTCGTGGTAGGGATAGGTTTTCCAGCTTTGAGCATGACAGTTGACAGTAGATAGTAGACAGTTGGCAATTAGAAATAGTGCTACTATTGAAGTAATTACCTGGTTTTTGATTTTTCTATTATTTTTCATGATTGATAAGTTTAGAGTTGAGGATTTAAGATTTTAGCTTTAAAAAGAGGAACAGGAAATTAAGCTAATTAAATGATGAAATACAAAATTAAATAAAAAAAAACAAATATAACCTAAAAATCTAAATTAAAAAGAAAGAAAAGTGATGTAAATGTTATGATTTATGCTTAATTTAGTTGCCGTAAAAGTAAAAAATTAATAACAATAGGGTCAACCAGCACCCAGTAACCAGCACCCAGTAACTGATAATTTGATGCATGATGTTAATAATGATTACAATTTAAGTTGTTTTTTTTAATTTAGATTTTTAGGTTATATTTGTCAAAAACAAATTACACCTTCACCAAATGCAAACAACCGATATACAAATTGAGCCGGACATTGGAAAAGCTGTTCAATTTCAACGACATTTTTTTAATTCAGGAAAGACCCTCTCTGTTGACTTCAGGATAGATCAGCTAATAAAACTACGTAAATGCATCGTTGATCATGAAAAACTTATTCTGGATGCTTTAAACAAAGATTTGAACAAATCTTCATTTGAAGCTTATGCTACAGAAGTTGGTTTTACGTTGAGTGAAATAGATTTTACAATAAAAAAAATAAAAAAATGGGCAAAACCCAGGAAGGTACACACGCCATTTTTACATGCCATTGCATCCAGCCGTATTTATCCTGAACCTTATGGTATATGCCTGATCATTGCTCCATGGAACTATCCGTTTCAATTAATTATGACGCCCTTGATTGGCGCTATGGCAGCGGGTAATTGCTGCATTCTGAAACCTTCAGAGCTTGCAGAGAATACCGCTGCAGTAGTGAGTAAAATTGTTTCCGAAAACTTTGAACCCGAATATATTAAAGTGATAGAAGGCGGGATTGAAACTTCACAGGAACTCCTGGAACAAAAATTTGATTATATCTTTTTTACAGGCAGCACAGATGTAGGCAGGATAGTTTACCAGGCAGCGGCTAAGCACTTAACACCCGTAACGCTTGAATTAGGGGGTAAAAGCCCCTGTATTATTGACCAGGATATACATCTTGAATATGCTGCCAAAAGAATAGCCTGGGGTAAATTCATTAACGCAGGGCAAACCTGCGTAGCGCCTGACTATCTTCTGATCCATAAAAACATTAAAGAGCGGTTTATTACGGAATTTAAAACACAGGTTGAATCATTCTACGGTAAACAGCCTGCAGAATGCAGCTATTATCCTAAAATAATTAACCGGAATCATTTTAACAGGTTAATTGATTACCTGCAGAACGGCAATGTCATTTTCGGAGGTGAAAATGATGCTGAAAAATTGTACTTAGCTCCTACTTTGCTGGAAGGGGTATCAGAAAACGACAAAGTGATGAGGGAAGAGATCTTTGGCCCGATCCTGCCTGTCATTACTTATGATGATCTGGAAGAAGCGATCCAAATAGCGAAAAAAAACCCCAACCCCCTGTCGCTCTATGTGTTTTCTAAAAATAAAAAGGTGGTTAACAAAGTATTGGACAGCATCCCGGCAGGCGGGGGATGTGTAAATGACACCCTTATACATTTAGGAACCCCATACCTGCCTTTTGGTGGAACTGGCAGTAGCGGGATAGGCGCCTACCATGGTAAAAGCAGCTTTGATACCTTTTCCCACATGAAGGGATTCTTGCATAGATCAAACTTGATAGACCTGGATATCAGGTATGCTCCTTATAAAGATGATAAAATGCCTGCGTTGAAATGGCTTATGAAGAAATTTCTGTAAAATGGCATAGTTTTAGCTTGTAAAATCAATGAGTTTAACTACTTAATATCAAATGGCTATCCGTAATCATACCTGTTTTTTTCACCGCAAAGTCGCCAAGACGCAAAGTTTTAAAAAAATTAACCTTTGCGTCTCTGCGTCTTTGCGGTTAGGTATAAAAGCGGATAGTCATTTAATATCAATATGACAAATAACTAAATTTACGAACTATGCAGTTATTATTCAATTACAAAACACTGCTTTTTATTCCATTCTTGCTGTTATTATCATACCGTACAATAAGCGCTCAAAGCAGTCTTATTGAAAATGCTAAAACTGCCTTGAAAACGGGTAGTTCCAAAGCATTAGCCGGTTACTTAAATGAAATGATAGAGCTCAGTATCAATGGAGATAAATCAAGCTACAGCAAGACCCAGGCAGAATTTGTTTTAAAAGATTTTTTTAAAAAATATCCTCCAACAGATTTTGATTACATTCACCAGGGTTCATCAAAAGAAGGCCTGAAGTATACTATTGGTAAATATAAATATTCAGGCGGTTCTTTTCGCGTGTATATGCTTATTAAGCAATTTAAGGGCAAATATCTTATAGATACGCTGAATTTTGATAAAGAATAATGAGTCCACTCCAAAAAGTCAATTTTCGCCACAAAAGCACAAAAACACAAAATCCCACAAAAGTTATTTGATTGATTTTCAATGTTTTGTGGGATTTAGTGCTTTGGTGTTTTAGTGGCATTTTTTCTTTTTTAACACGTTCACTTCGTTCAGTGCATGCTTTTTGGAGTGGACTCAATAATTAAAAGAAAACAAAATTATTCAAGTTAAGAAGATTGCCCATAGAAAGGAAGTTTATGAATAAAACAATGACTAGAAGCCCCAAATTACCGGGGCTTTTTTATTTTTGTGCCGTGAATCTCAAATATCTTACAGATGACCGCATCAATAAGTTTATTGATCTTGCACTGGAAGAAGACATAGGAAAAGTAGAGACGTTGCATGCAACGTCTCTACTTTACGGAGATCATTCCTCTCTTGCTTCAGTTCCTGAAAACGCCATCAATAAAGCGCAGCTTCTTATCAAAGATAAAGGCATATTAGCGGGGGCGGAGCTTGCAAACAATATCTTTACCAGAGTTGACCGTTCATTAAATGTAGAAACATTTATTAATGATGGGGAAAATATTAAATCTGGTGATATTGCATTTAATGTTGCCGGTAATGCCCGGTCTATTTTAAAAGCAGAAAGACTTGTATTGAATTGTATGCAGCGGATGAGCGGAATTGCTACTTATACCAATAAATTAAAACAACTAATATCAAATGCTGTAGGACGGGGGCATACCCCAGCCCTGCAAGATACACGCAAAACCACCCCCAACTTTAGAATGATGGAAAAATGGGCAGTAGCTATTGGCGGAGGCGTCAATCACAGGTTGGGTTTATATGATATGATCTTACTAAAAGACAATCATATAGATTATGCAGGAGGCATCAGAAACGCTATTGAAGCAACGCAAAAGTATCTTAAAAAAAATGAATTAAAATTAAAAATAGAAATAGAAACACGTAATATTGCAGAAGTAAATGAAGTCCTGAAAATTGGAGGGGTAGATAGGATCATGCTTGACAATATGCCCGTTGAGGAGATGAAAAAAGCAGTTAAGCTGATCAATAACCGTTTTGAAATAGAAGCATCCGGAGGCATAACTGAAAAAAATATTGCAGAGGTAGCCAAGTGCGGGGTTGATTATATTTCAGTGGGAGCTTTGACGCATTCTGCAAAAAATTTGGACATGAGTTTGAAGGCATTCTAACCCGATACGAATAATAAAATGCTAATATATAAATTAGTATTATGATAGTAAGAACCAAAAAGTACCAGCTAAAAACAGGCACTTATGTAAGAGTAGCCTTAGTAACATTATTAAAAAGGCAATGGTGGCTGACAATAGCCCCGATAGCCATTGCATCAGCCACTTTCTTTTTCCCTAATACGATATGGTTTTATATTTCAGCGCTTTTAGTAGTTATTTTGTACGTCTTATTTTGGCTGATCCAGTTTTTCGGAGTTACGCAGGTAGAACAAAATAAAATATTGTTTGAAAGGATCGGTTATGAAATTGACCCCAGGTATGTG
>VRUD01000138.1 GCA_019456305.1 Cytophagales bacterium
CAAAACGGCCCGGCTGAAAGGCGCCTGATACATCAAATATCGTATCCCCATTTATTTTTATTCTGATCCGGTTTGATGTATACAATAATTCAAAATTATATGTTATGCCAAAATTCCAACCTTTACCTGCTCCAAAATCGCTGGCAAGCAATACACTAAAAGGAGGATTATTGATATGAGGCGTAAAAGGGTCTGCTGAAAAATTTCTCTTGATCTTAGATAATGAAAGACCTTCCTGACTGCCACCTTGCGGCCCATTTTTCCAATCAAACAGGATGAAATCCATATCATAAATGCTGTCACCGTTAGCAGCGACGGGTGATTGATAACCAAATACGAAACCAATATAATCATCATCAAAAAACACTAAAGGTTCAATTTGCACAATAATTGTAGTATTGAAAACATTAGTGTCAGAACCTACAAAGAATAAATTGTTATGATTTACAGTTTGCGTAACGGATTCTCCGTCCGCGGAAACCACCCAATTACCCAATGCAGGATCTCCCTCTTTTGCCCAGGTGTTTAGATTCATGATCATCGCACATTGACAAAAAGTAACGCTCAACAGGCCGCCTCCCGGTATATCCAGATCTGTTAATAAGTTTCCGGCACTTCCGTTAGCGGCTCCGTGAGGTACAGCGTTACTTGTTAGACCAAGCAATCCTCCATTAAGAGAAACAGATACACCTGCCGGCAGAATGGAGTCGCTTATCCATATAATACCGCCACCACCGCCTCCTCCGGGGCCATGAACTCCCTGGTTAGTGGTATTTCCGCCCTTTCCACCATTTACCGTTACATTTAGGGTTGAAATATAATATTGCATATCCAACAAAATGGTTCCACCTGCGCCTCCTCCCCCTCCACCATCTATCCCTGCAGTGGGTACATTATTTCCGTTGCTTATAATTGAGAATCCATTCCCCACTATGGTATCTGCTATGATAATAATAATTCCTCCTCCACCTGCCCCAGGTGTACCCTGATTATCATTTTGTTCGCCTCCTCCACCTCCACCCCCTAAAAATATTTTATCAGCGCTGTTTGAATAGTTTAGATTATAGCCGCCTTCTCCTCCTATAGGTAAACTTACGCATCCTGCTTGTTGATCTCCCCCACGGCCCCCTGTTCCATAATTACCGCCGCCACCCCCCCCGGCATTCCACTCATTACCTCCCCCGCCTCCATTGGCAAGCGCGCCACGTCCTGCCTCATAACTAATCCCATAAATTGCTATACCCTCTCCTTTCTGCCCGCTCCTTGTCGAAGCCATAGTATAAAAGTAATCTGTATGATCACAAGAAAATCCACCGTTAATGGACGCAGTTCCTCCCCTGAATCCCTTACCACTCACATCAATATTCGCATTTAAAGTAACCACTCCGGTTTCAAAAACCAATACGCCCCCTATATTGCCGTCCCAGGGGGCAGCAGTGAGGGTACCGGTTACATTAACATTATTATTACAAAATTCCGGCAATGTTATTAATTGCACCAAGCCGGCAGGATCGTATTGTCTTAATAAGGTATCCTGAAAGATAATAGTATCACCATTAATAGAATCAATGATCGCAAATTCATAATTCCCTGTATTATTATAGCTAATAATATTTCCAAAATCAGAGGTATTACTCGTATCATCAATCGTAGCGCCTTTCATTTGGATCAAAAACGCTTTATCCCCTGCGCTAAATTCAGCGGTAGAAATTACAGCTATAGAATTTGAGCTATTTATAGCAGTGACTTTTGTATAGCTGTTGATGATGCCGGCAATATTTGTTTGACCGGATGAAGTTATTGCAAGCAAAAGTAAAAATGCAGTGTATAATGTTCTGAACATAATTTTAGAAATCTTTGAAAAACTTAAATTATTTAGGCTATGTTCTAAATAATACGTTTCTGGTTTCTGGTTTCATTTATTTGTTCATACTGCGTTGTATTGCCTGAATGAACAGGTTGAGCTTTTTACCCAATATTTCCAACTGCTCGTGTAGATCATCGTAGTATATTGTTTCACTAAAATAATAACAAATAAAAAATAATTACTATCCTCAATTATTCATAAAATCCCAACTTCAAAATAAATCCCAAGTTTAAAATCCCAATTTTAGAACACAAAGTTACGATTTTCTGCCACCTGTTGATTTGTTTATGATGCTGCTTAGTATATTGATTATTTCCTCGGATTCCCCCGTAAATCGTATGGCTTTTTTTTTTGGATTTAGGTTTTGGGATTTATTTTGGATTTTGAGCTTTGGATTTGGGATTTTATTTGTTTCATCTTAAAGTTTAGGAATAATATAGGTTAAATGTTATCCTTTTTATGAAACGCTATAATAGTTAATAGATAATTATCTAAGTTTTTATAGTACAAATTTAGACATAATAAGACGATATTCCAAAAGTTGGTTTTACGGTTGAGCCAAATTAGCGAAGCTTAACCATTTTTTCATTATAAACCACACCGCCTAAATACAACTCTATATAATACAGTCCTGCTGGCAGGTGTGTCATATCCAATTTTATTTCGTTGTAACCTTCATTGATAATTTTTTCTTCCTGCGGATATGTTTTCCCCACTATATCTGAAATTTTTATATGGATGACAGCATTTTTGTTGGGATTGTTAAAACCTATATATAAATTCAGCCAAAAAGGATTAGGGAAAATGTGAAAGTTGGCAAAATTCTGCATACAATTCACCCCGCTCACGGCTGAATATTCGTGGTGTCCGTCATGATCTGTTTGTGCTATTGATAAATAACTTTTTTGGTGAGCACACCTTTATCAGTGAGAATTTGAACATAATATATTCCTTTTGAATGATTGCTCAGATCAATGAACAGGTTTACCAAACCTTTCCCGAGGGGTCGGGACACGGTGAAGTTTGGTGAATCATTAGTATATATCAATTGACCGTTAACTTTATATAGATTTACAGACAAGTGTGTTTTCTCTTGTAAATTGATTTTAAGGGTAAACTGTCCAGTATTGGGGTTAGGATAAATATTTAAATCAGCCCCAAATAGACTTAACTCAGAAAAACCTGTAGTGATAACATCTATACTATCACATGTTGAGTCAGACCCGCAAGAATTATTTACAATCAAGCAAATATTATAGGTTCCACCAATCGTATAGGTATATACAGGATGTTGTAAAAAAGATGTATCTCCATTACCAAAATTCCAGAGCCAGCTTACTGCGTCTGTAGAAGAATCTGAGAAACTGACTGTTAATAATGAATCGGTATAGCTAAAAGCTGCGGCAGGAGTATCGCATGGATAGCATAAAAGGCTATCAATAGTTGCTGTGCTGCTAACAACAGTGGCAGTATTATTAGATATTGCCCCGGAGCCTATTGTTGTTGCTACCGGGATCACAACGATAAAAGTATCACTAACCAATGTATTGACAGGTAGCTGGAACTGGGTACACAGGCTATTTCCATTGGAATCAGTCTTGATAAGATAAAGATGATCGAAGCCGGTTATTCCAAAACTGTTGGTATAGCCTGTAATAACATACCCGCCATCTATGGTTGGCTGAACTGCCCAGCCGATATCATTCCCGGCTCCTCCAAAGGTTTTACTCCATTGTAAAACGCCTGTAGAATCGGTCTTTAGTAAATAAACATCGTCATCTCCTGTTCCAAAGCTTGTTGTGCGGCCAATAATAATATATCCTCCATCAGGTGTTTGCTGAACAAATCTGCCTTCATCAAAACTTGCCCCACCATAGGTTTTGATCCATTGCCAGGCGCCAATGCTATCGGTTTTTAGCAGGTAACCGTCTGCATCGCCTGCCCCGATACTGAATGTTCGCCCTGTAATAATATACCCGCCATCTGTAGTCTGCTGAACTGAATAGCCAACGTCAGTACCAAAACCTCCATATGCCTTTGTCCATAGCGTGTCGCCATTAGCACTGGTCTTGATCAGGTAGATATCTGTACTTGTTACTATTGAATTAGTCCTGGTGTATCCCGCAATAATATATCCGCCATCTGTGGTTTGCTGAACGGAGTAGCCGTAATCAGCATTGGGCCCTCCAAAGGTTTTGCTCCATTGCAAAGCGCCTGATGAGTCAACTTTGAGCAAATAAACATCCAGGTCTCCTGCTCCATAGCTGTCGGTAAAACCGGTAATGATATAGCCGCCATCTGTAGTTTGCTGAACGGACTCTGCACGACTAAAATCTACTCCACCAAAGGTTTTGCTCCATTGCAAGCTACCTGTTGGATCAGTTTTGAGTAAATAAACATTCCAGATACCTGTTCCAAAGCTGGCTGTATAGCCTGTGATAATATAGCCGCCATCTGTGACTTGTTGAACGGAATAGCCGACATCAGTAAGCGTGCCTCCATAGGTTTTTGTCCAAAGCGTATCACCATTGGCATTGGTCTTAATCAAATATACATCCGTACCGCCTTCTCCAAAGTTACTGGTAAAGCCGGTAATGATATATCCGCTATCTGCAGTAGGTTGAATGGATCTGCCGACATCTTCCAAAGCCTCACCGAAGGTTTTTTGAAAGGTGGGCTGGGCAATAAGATGGCACAAGGATAATTGAGCAAAGAAAAACCCAGATAATAACCGGGAGAGACGTAGGATGTAAATTATTGACAACATTTGAAAAAACAGTGTGTGTCTGACGCCTGACACCGCCATAAAATTTTTCCTGATTTTACAAAGTTACGATGGCAATTGGTACGTTGTCAATAGAGTGATAGTCGTAATTTACTACGACTATTGACGTAATTATACACTATAATTTAGCGAATTAAAGTAATATCTCCTTTTTTAGTTTGTTTTT
>VRUD01000139.1 GCA_019456305.1 Cytophagales bacterium
TTGTTGGTCGTGCCATGAGTCCGGCATTAGCAAACTATTGAACCAATGAACTAAAACTAATAACCAAATAACTAAAATTAATAACCAAAAACCATGAACTAAAATTTTGGTTCTGTTATATTCCCTGCAAAAGTATATCAGGAAAGACACATATTCTGTCGTATTAATGACATAGCCTACACTATTATTATTTAAAATTATTTTAAAAGATCACTTAATGTCACGATCACGACAAACAAATAAACCTGACAGGAGTACATTTGTATGACTAAATTTAATCCATCTCTATTCATTGTTTTTTTCTTAGCGTCTTTGTGCCTTTGCGGTGAAATTTTTAATTAATTTACAATGTTATGTTCTTAAAAGATAATTTGATGATTTGGTCATAATTTTCAAATTAACCAACTATGCGCTATATCATATTAAGTACTATTATGTATTATTTCTTCTTTGTCAACTCAACTTACAATTGTTTCGCCCAGGCGTGCTGCTCAGGTGGTGTGCCGCTTGCCGGATCAATCGGCACCGGGACCGCAACAGCCAAAAACATGCAGGTCCTGATAACTTATGATGTAAATTTACTCAAAGATCTGATAGATACCGGCACGAAGCTTCAGGATGAGAACAGACAACGGACGGTACATTCCATTTTAACAGAGTTTAATTATGGAATTAGTAAACCCTTTACAATTACAGCATTATTTTCCTATATCATACAACAAAGAAAAGTTCTGCAAACTAATGGGGAAAAGGATAAACTCCTTGTGTTTGGTATGGGAGATATGGTTTTTCTTATAAAATATAACTTACTATGGAACAGGCCTAACTTACGCTGGTCAGGCGCTGTAGGAGCCGGTTCAAAAATACCTGTTGGCAGGTCTGATCTTACAGAAAATGGCATTTTACTCCCTGCAGATCTGCAGCCTGGTTCAGGGGCCTGGGATGGAATGTTTTGGTTTTATGCAGCAAGGCAACTTACCTCTACTAATCCTTTCCGGTTAGAGAGTATGGCTACCTACCGAATAACGGGTACTAATCATAACTTCTATGCAAATAGTTCACCGGATTTAGGCTATAAATTCGGTAACGAATTTCAATACGTTATAGGTGCAGCATATACCATCACCTCTAAATTGATGATGAGTGATGCGCTGCTTCAGGTCAGGTACAGAAGTACAACGGCTGATATGGTAGGGGGCAGCATCATACCCAATACAGGAGGTAGATGGCTGTATCTTATACCAGGGATTAATTTACAGACTAACCAGAAATTGAGTTTCCGGCTCACGGGTGAGATCCCTGTATACAGGCATCTCAGTGGAACACAACTATCAACTTCATATAAATTTAATATTTCAATTTTATATAAGGGCATCTCTAAAAACTACACCATACATTCCCCTCTATCAAGAGGGGCAAGGGGTGTGTTTTAAAAAATATGTAGTTTTTAGAGATGCCCATAATTAATCATGAAAGATTATATGTTATTTAGTCTAAAATTAGTAAACTTATTATTAATGTTTTCAATCTGTTTTACTTCATGTAAGAAAGATAAAGATAAACTTAAAGGTGAATGGCTGATCCCAAAAAGTGAAGTGTTGGATGGAGGACCGGGCAAAGATGGAATTCCTGCCTTAACCAACCCTGCTTTTATTGCTGCATCTGATGCCACTTATTTGCAGGACAATGATCTGGTGGTTGGCTTTATTTCCGGCAATGATGTGCGTGCTTACCCACATGCTATACTTGACTGGCACGAGATCATCAATGATGATGTTAATGGTGTTTCAATTGCAGTGACCTATTGTCCTCTGACAGGTACAGGTATTGGATGGGATAGAAATGTAAATGGTACGGTTACTACTTTTGGCGTGTCAGGATTGCTATATAATACCAATCTTATTCCTTATGACCGTGCAACAGATAGCAACTGGTCGCAAATGAAATTACTTTGTGTGAATGGGACATTGATCAGAACGAAAGTACAGGTTATCCCTGTTGTTGAAACCACCTGGAAAACCTGGAAGGCCATGTATGCTCAAACAAAAGTAGTCTCTAAACAGACAGGATACAGCAGGAATTATGATAGATATCCTTATGGGGATTATAAAACCAATAATGACAATTTGTTTTTCCCTTTAAATCCTAAAGACAAACGACTGCCTTCAAAAGAACGAGTGCACGGGGTCATTATCAATGACATAGCAAAAGTCTATCAGTACTACCATTTTACTGATAGCATGCAGCTAATAAATGATAGCTTTCAAAACACTGATCTTGTGATTGCAGGTAGCCAGCCAGATAATTTTATCGTATCTTTCGTACGCAGGCTATCTAACGACACTTTGCTTACATTTACCCCCATACAAAATAAATTACCTGTAATAATGCAGGATAATGAAGGTACAGAATGGGATATTTTTGGAAATGCAATTTCAGGACCCCGGGCAGGCGAACAACTTAGCGCAACAGTATCATTTATGGGCTACTGGCTGGCGTGGGGTGCATTTTACCCGAATGCTGAAATTTATTAACATAAATTAAAGATTTAAAGGTAAATACCATGCAAATACTATTACTTCTCATATACGGATTTTTACTGTTGTTTATATTCTTATACAGTTTGACCCAGGTTAACCTGGTCTATAATTACATCAGGTATTACAGGAAAAACAAGGAAGTAAGTAATGATAAGAAATTAGATATAAACGATGCCCCTTTTGTTACGGTTCAGTTACCTATATATAACGAAAAATATGTTATTGAAAGACTTATAGACGCAATTGCTGCTTTTGACTATCCCAGAGATAAATTTGAGATTCAGGTACTGGACGATTCAACCGATGAAACTTTTGAGATAACAGCGAAGAAAGTGCATGAAATTAGCAAAAAAGGAATTCAACTCCATCATGTTAGAAGGAAAAACAGGACAGGATTTAAAGCAGGAGCGCTTGCAGAAGGGCTAAAAATAGCAAAGGGAGAATTTATAGCCATTTTTGATGCTGATTTTATCCCTGATAAGGATTTTTTGCTGAGAACAATTCCTTATTTTAAAAATGGGCAAACCGGAGTTGTACAAACCCGTTGGGGGCATATTAATAAAGATTACTCCCTGCTTACCAAACTCCAGGCTTTTGGCCTGGATGCCCACTTTTCTGTAGAACAAACAGGAAGAAATGCAGGCGGACATTTTATTAATTTCAATGGTACTGCAGGTGTTTGGCGCAAAAAGTGTATCATAGATGCAGGAGGGTGGCAGTCAGACACATTAACCGAAGACCTTGATCTGAGCTACAGGGCTCAGCTCAAAGGCTGGAAGTTCAAATTTCTGGAGAATGTCGTTTCACCCGCAGAATTGCCACCTACAATGAATGCGCTGAAAACCCAGCAATTCAGATGGACAAAAGGTGCTGCCGAATGTGCAAGAAAAAACTTATGGAAAGTGTTGAGATCAGCAAAAATATCGCTGTCAACAAAAATACATGCGTTTTTTCACCTTATGAATAGTTTCCTCTTCATTTGTATCATCACTACCGCAGTGCTCAGTGTACCTTTATTATTGATCAAAAATTTTTTTTACGAATACGCCGGTTATTATAGGTTCGGAGTATTTTTCATGGTCAGCCTGGTGCTATTAATTATTTTTTACTGGGTTTCATTCACCAAACAGTCTGGTAACAAATTTTTGGCTACCTTGAAATTTATATTAAAGTTCCCGGCATTTCTTTCAATTTCAATGGGCTTGTCATTACACAATGCCATAGCTGTATTTGAAGGATATACAGGCAGGAAAACCCCTTTCATCAGAACACCTAAATTTAATATAACAAAGAAGGAAGATTCGTGGAAAGATAATAAATATTTAACCCGGATAAATATGCTGACAATATTTGAAGGCTTGTTTTCACTCTACTTTGCGGCAGGAATAATCATTTCGTTTATATTAAAAGATTATGGACTATTGCCGTTTCATATTATGTTAAGCATAGGTTTTGGAAGTGTATTTTATTATTCAATTGATCACTCAAAATAGTTTTTAGTTGTTTAGTTTATTGGTTTTAGTTTGTTAGTTATTTGGTTGTAGTACAATAAGCTGAATTATAATCAGAAATAATTAATACAATTTTAAAAATGAAGTTAATTTACATGCTGATCGCAGTATTTGTTTTTAGCTGCACACTTCTTTTCGCACAAATGAACAAAGAAAAAATCAACCAGGAATGGAAAACTGATATTACCAATAAAAGCGTTCCGTTAAATGAATTTATTGCCCTCTTAAAAAGAGACGGCATCCCCCCCATAGATAATCCGAAATTCTGGAATAAAGAAGAGGGGGACAAAGTGTTTTTTAAACACGAGCCCGTTATTGCAGTTGCAATAAATGGCAAAGCAAAAGCATACCCATTGAGCATCTTAACGTGGCACGAAATTGTTAATGACCGGATAGCAGGGGTTGACATTTCCGCAACTTACTGCCCTTTGTGTAATGCTGCCATTGTGTTTGACAGGAAGTTGAATTTTAAAGGGAAAGAATATTTGCTGGATTTTGGTGTTTCGGGTATGCTTAGGAAAAGTGACATGGTGATGTGGGACAGGCAAACCG
>VRUD01000140.1 GCA_019456305.1 Cytophagales bacterium
TGTTCCCACCGCCTGGTGACCAGTTGTATGTATATGGAAGCGTGCCTCCTGAAACTGATACTGTCGCTGCTCCGTCAAACCCTCCAAAACAATTCACTTCGTTAATGAGCATAGCGCTTGCTGTAGCTCCTCCAAGATCTGTTACGGTCACAAACCCGGATTGTGAGCAGTTATTTGAATCGGTCACGATCACTGTATAATTACCGGAAGCCAAACCTGTTGCAATAGGGGAAGTCTGTGCAAGAAGGTCATCCCATAAATAAGTGTATGATCCTACTCCTCCTGAAGCCGCAACTGTAGCCGTACCATCATTATTTCCGCAGGTTGCAGGATTTGAAGTTAACGATAAGGTAATGGCTGATGGTTCAGTGATGGTTACGTTAGCAGAGGTCGAACAATTGTTTACATCGGTAACGGTAACTGTATATGAACCGGGACCTAAGCCGGTGGCGGTTGAGTTTGTTCCCCCGCTTGGCGACCATGAGTATGAATGTATCCCGGTACCTCCTAAGGATGAAACCGTGGCAGTGCCGTCACCAAATCCGTTACATGTAATATCTGAACTGGATATTATGGAGGCGGTTAAGGCAGCAGGTTCAATGATGGTTATATTAGCAGTCGTCTGACAAAAGTTTGCGTCAGTTACAGTAACCGTATAGGTTCCCGGGCCTAAACCTGTAGCAGTAGAGTTTGTTCCTCCGCTGGGTAACCATAAGTATGAATGTGCTCCTGTACCTCCGGAAGATGAAACCGTAGCTGTACCATCAACAAATCCATTACATGTAATATCTGAGCTTGATGTTATAGAGGCAGACAAGGCATTTACTGTTATCGGGGTGCAGCTTGCAGTGCTTGTTCCGCATCCATTGCTTGCCGTTACGCACACATTACCGGATGTAGCGCCAAAATCAACAGTAATTGAAATGGTGTTTTGTCCTGCAGTTATGGTAGCTCCTGCCGGTACCGTCCAGTTGTAAGATGTGGCGCCTGCTACTGCTGTAATGGAATAAACTAAGCCTACCTGGCCGGGACAGACTGAGGTGGGGCCTGTGATGGCTCCAGGGGTGGCAGGAGCACCTCCGGCTGTAACCGTAACAGGAATGGTTATTTCATTACTGCATCCACAAAAGCCTAAATCTGTAACGGTTAAAGTAACATTATAAGTGCCGGCACTGGAGTAAGTATGATTAGGATCCTGAGCTAAAGAAAATGGGGGACCATCTCCGAAATTCCAGGTGTAGAATAAAAACGGGAAAAAGCAACCAGGAAATGAAGAGTTATTGGTGAAGTTTACCTGCTGCCCTACACAAACCGGATCTGGAGCGAAGGTGAAATCAGCAACAGGTGCATTCAATACTGTTACTGTAAAAGAAGGGTTATCACTGCAGGTCCCATTGGTAATTACTACATCGTAAGTAGTGGTAGTGGTGGGGCTAACGGTGATGCTCTGCGTAGTGGCTCCTCCTGGATTCCATAAGTATGAATCCCCTGATGAAGCTACAAGTATTGTAGAGCTTCCATCGCAAATATCGTTATCACCCGAAATACTACCTGGTGGCGGCTGGGCAATATAGACCAAAGTTGTAGGATCAGCCACTGCATTGCCGCAATTATCAATGAGTGTATTAGCATCAGTACCTGTAGTGACGGTAATTGTATAGGATGATCCAATTGTAAGAGAAGGGGTGAAATAAACTACGACTTGTATACTGAAGTTGCCACAATTTGTTCCTACAGCCCCGGTTACAGTAAAAGGGCCTCCCGGACCGGTTATTGTAAAATCACTTCCATCCGCAGCGATAGAGCTGCACAAAACAGGTTCTGACAGGGTTAAGGTCAGAGAATCTCCTCCACAAACTGTTAAAAACGAAACAGGTGTTGGTGGGATAACATCAAAAATTGATGCTGTTGACGGGCTGAAATCCAAAGTATAGCCATTCACGGTGCTGCTAAAATTACTTACGATCAAAACATAGGTTTCACCTGCATTCACAGGGAGTATATTGCTCCAGACACAGCCGGGTGAGTTGGTACAACAGTCCTCCCAATCGTTGGTAGCTGAAGTAGATAGTCCTGTCAAGCCCGGATCTACACAATAATTACATCTTACAGGAGTAATGGCGCCATTGCTAATATCTGAACAGTTGGCTCCGGTAAGATTATAGAGTGCAAAATCGTAATCGTCATTCATATCAAACGGAGTAATCACAAATTCCAGGTTACCGCCTGTTTGAATGTTCAAAACATACCATACCGAGTTCTTTTCGTTCTCACCAAGACAAGTATTTCCCGGGATTTCCTGCTGGTTGCCAAATCCAACGTAAGAATTTGGCTGCACAAAGGTATCCTGGCAAACGGGGATTGCGTAGGGGCAGTCTTGTTCAGGGTCAGGCGGGAGAAGCTTTGCGATTTCACCCTTCGTGTGAGATTGCTGACCCGCCCCGGCTTTATTTGGGTACCAAATTTTAGATTTATAGCTTTTTGTAGCTATCTGCTTCTCCAACAGTCGTTCATCTAAAGTTTTATATGGCGTTTGGGCGAATGAAATTGTCCCGGTAATGCCAATGCAGAAGAGAAGAAAAAGTTTTTTTTCCATAAATAATCTGCTTTTTTAAGGATTTTACAAAGCTGTTTACCTGATAAAACCGGTAATTTCTTACTCACAGTGTTATTTCTACAATTTCCTCAGATATAGGATATGGAATTGCTTCGTTATGTTTTTTCAGACTATCTAAATATCCTTTTATAGCATCTTGAATATTTTCTAAGGCTTCTTTACGAGTATTACCTTGCGAAATACATCCTGGTAAATTTGAGCATTCAACTACAAATATGCCATCTTCGTCTTGTGTAATTAAAATTCTAAACAATAAAGTTTTATCTTCCATTTGCTGCATTAAAAAAATAATACAAATGTAGTAAGCTTTTAATTAATAATGAAAAACCAAAGTTAGATTTTATTTTATTGATATGCAAATTTTTTTTGAAAAAAATGAAGAATAGTTTGTTGGAAAAATTATAGAAATAAAAAAAATCAGACAACTTTCTATGGTATAACCTCGTAGTTAGTAACTGGCAAGTTAGTAACCGTTAAGTTACTAATTGATTGGTTAGCAACTTTTTGAACTTTTATTAAATTATACATAACGACATAAATTTTGCAGTATTGGTTAATATTGGTTAACAGGCGGTTAATAAACGGTTAATAACGGTTGCGAAGAAAAACGGTTCATCAGCCGAAGGTTGCTGCCTCATGCAGAAAAGTAACCGATTTTAACCATTATTAACCGATATTAACTGTTTTTAACCTGTTCGTAATTATGCTGCATTAATTAAGTCGTTATGTATAGCATATATGGAATCACCATTTCAATTTGGAAAAACAGCACAGGGAAGTGCATTTACCAACAGGATAAAGGAAATCGAGCGTCTCTCAAACAATATAGAAAATAACATTCATACAATTTTAATTTCACCAAGAAGGTGGGGTAAAACATCGTTAGTAAAAAAAATTTCACAAAAATACGTCAATAAACAGCAATATAAATTCTGTTTTCTCGATCTGTTCAATGTTAGAAGTGAAAATGATTTTTATGAATACTTAGCTATTGAAGTCATAAAGTCAACGTCAACTAAAGTTGAAGAATGGTTTAAAACTGCCCGGACATTTTTATCAAAAATTTCACCGAAATTATCTATGAGTGCAGGCACAGATACCGATTTGAGCATCCGGTTTGATATCCATGAGAACGATAGATCAATCTTTGAAATATTGAACCTGACAGAAAAAATCTCAAAACGAAAAAAAATAAGGATAATTCTTTGTATTGATGAATTTCAAAATATCGAAAATTTTAAAGACCCTTTAGGGTTTCAACAAAAGCTTCGGGCACAATGGCAGCATCATCAGCACGTCACTTATTGTTTGTATGGCAGTAAGAGGCACATGTTAATGAATTTGTTTGAAAGCCAGTCTTTACCATTTTATAAATTTGGTGACGTGATGTACCTGGAAAAGATCGCAAAAAAAGATTTGACAAAATTTATACTAAAAAACTTTGAACAAACTAATAAATCCATTCCTGTTGTTGTAGCTGAAAAGTTAGTTGATCTGATGGAATGCCATCCGCACTATGTCCAGCACCTGGCACATATTACCTGGAAAAACAGTAAGAAAAAAGTGACCGAAGTGATATTAGATCAATCCAAAGATGAGCTGGTATCTGTAAATTCACTTTTATTTGAAAAAATATTTGAATTATTAAGCAACGGGCAAATAAAGTTATTAAAAGCGCTAACTGATGGGATAAATGAGCATTTATCTTCCAAAGATGTGATCAGTAAATATGGGCTGGGAACATCTGCAAATGTTGCGAAAATGTTAAAAGCACTGGAAAATAAAGAAATAATAGACAGATTTGGGCCAGAATTGTCTTTTGTTGATCCTCTATTCAGACTTTGGTTAATAGAGATATTCAAAAAGTATACCTAAAAATCTAAATTAAAAAAAACAACTTAAATTGTAATCATTATTAACATCATGCATCAAATTATCAGTTACT
>VRUD01000141.1 GCA_019456305.1 Cytophagales bacterium
GTACTCATCCCTGTTCCCACTGAATCCCAGCTTGTCCCATCCCATTTAGCAATATTATTAACACTCACTCCACCTGCAGTAGTGAAATCTCCTCCTGCATAGAGCGCATTATTGTAAACTGCTAAGGCTCTAACAAGACCATTTATCCCTGCTCCCACTGGAGCCCAACTTGTACCATCCCATTTAGCAATACGATTGACACTTACTCCACCTGCGTTAGTGAATGCTCCTGCTGCATAGAGTGTATCTCTAAAAATGGTTAATGCAAAGACACCAAAAGGTGTCAGACCTGATCCTAAAGAATCCCAGCTTATCCCATCCCATTGCGCAATAGAAATTGCGCTTACTCCACCGGCATTAGTAAAAAATCCAGCTGCATAAAGTATATTTTTAACAGTATCTACAGCAAATGCTTGTACGACACTACCATTCATTTGCGTTCCCACAGAGTCCCACTTTTGGGCTTTTGCTTTAAAGGATAAAGTGATTAAACCCACGAGGAAAATTACGATTATTGGTTTTAAATTGTTCATGTCTATTGATTTTTATACGTTCTAATCCTAAAAAAACAAAACCAAAAACTTACCAGGTATATTCCAAAAAATGGAACAAATCACCGGTTTAAATATAACTTTGAGCCACCAAGTATACAACACTTTTTTTAATAAAACAAATATTTTAAAACTTTTATTAAAAAAATTAAACCAAGGCGTAAAGATTTATTTTAAATTAGATTAAAACCCGATGCAATAAAAAAAATAAATTTTTAAAAGTCCGGGAAAATCTGTAATATTTTTACCTCCATACTAATTCAGATGTTTTCATTTTGTCAGTCCCATCATCCCGAGTACTCGGGACCGCCAATACAAACTTCGTACCTGCTTGCCTTTCGAAAAGCCTACACGTTGCAGGCAGTCATACCAAAAACCTGAACAGGGGACTCTGATGTGTGCGAACTACTATAGTTCCTCCTTAAAAATATATTCTAATATTTTTAAGGAGTCCCATCAGAGTCCCCTTTTTAAGATAGTAATATGTTTGAATTTAGGATTTCCGGTCCCGAGTACTCGGGATGATTGTACTAAAAAGATAACCACTTGATAAAGAGAAGAATAGACAAAAAGAGGAAAAGTACGTCCTATTGTGAATAAAGGGCTGCATTAAGATAATATATTGCAAAAATTAATAATAATAGGGTCAACCAGCACCCAGTAACCAGCATCCAGTAACTGATAATTTGATGCATGATGTTAATAATGATTACAATTTAAGTTGTTTTTTAATCAATTAACCAGGTTATGTTCTTTCATCGCTTCGTCTAACAGGTCTTTTTTATTTACCGGTACTACCCCCACATGCTCACAGACCAGCCCTCCTGCTATGTTGGCAAGGTTGGCAATAAGTTTAGGAGGTAATTTAAGCGACAGGCACAGCGCTGCAATGCTTAACACGGTATCGCCTGCCCCGGAAACGTCAGAGATTTCGCGTTTCAGTGCAGGTATAAGCGCTGCAGTGCCTTCATGGTCAATGAAAATTCCTTTATCAGATAATGTTATAAGAGCAGAATGTATAGAAGTTTTTTCTTTCAGTGACCTGACAGCATTCTTTAAAGAGGCTGTATCTGTCGGGTCAATATCCAGGTGAAGGGATTCTTTTAATTCTGCTAAATTGGGCTTAAACAGGGATACATCCCGGTAGTGGAAGAAATTCCTGATTTTCGGATCAGCCACTGTTGGAACATAATTTTTGTTAGCAGCGCTGATGATATCACGGATCAATTGTTTGTCAAACAACCCCTTATCATAATCCTGCAATATGATCACATCGGCTTTCGGGATATTTTCTTGAATTTTTTTCAGCAATAGCTGTTTTTCTTCTTCAGAAATGGCGCTGTCATCTTCGGAATCGACACGCAGCAGGTGCTGTGAACCTGAAATGATCCTGTGCTTGATGGTGGTGATCCTTTTTTTGCCTCTTACAATACCATCGGCAGATAAATGATGCTCTTTGAGCAATGATAGAAAATTATCTCCTTCAAGGTCATCACCAATTACTGAAAAAAGCACCGGGTTTGCTCCTAATGATCGTACATTTAATGCTACATTGGCTGCTCCTCCGGGCCTTTGCTCTCTTTTCTGCACTTTTACCACAGGCACAGGCGCTTCCGGAGAGATCCTTTCTACTCCTCCCCACAAATAGGAGTCTATCATAGCGTCTCCTATAATAAGGACTTTGAGCTTTTCAAATGATTGGAATATTTTAAACACAGATTACACATTTTAAAGTACGAAATTCGAAATTCGAAATTCGAATTCGTAATTCGTCATTCGTCATTCGTCATTACTTTTTCCATCCACTCTGTCAAAAACGCAAACACTTGCAGCTTTTCCGGTTCATTGTGAATTTCGTGGTAAAAACCTTCCCACATCTTAAAAGTTACATCATGTTGCGGTGTTGCTGCACATCTTTTAGCAAAATCGCTGCTGGCTGCTGGCGATGTAAGCTCATCGTCACTACCGTGCATGAGCAGTATGGGTATCTCTAATTCATTGGCGTGTTCCAGAGCCCAGAGCCCTGCCTGATAAGCGCTTATAAAAAGGCGGGCGGATACAAGATCGTGAACCAAGGGGTCGTTTTCATAAGCGCTGACCACTTCAGGATCTCGTGAAAGCGCTTTAGTGTTCAATTCACTGGATTGGCTGAATGACGGCAAGATGTTGTTCATCATCTTAGCCAGGATCACTTTTATCTTAGGCGGTTCAAAAGAAAGATGCAGCCAGGGGGAAGATGCAATGATCCCGTTTATGGGTGGTGTTGTGGTGTCGGGTGCCTGCCCCGAATTCCTCGGGGTTTCCACCTGACATACCCTTATTGCAAAATTGATGATTAGGTTTGCGCCAAAACTTTGACCATACAAGAACTGTGGTAAAGAAGGAAAACGATCTGTTGTCTTATCTAAAAAAAGTTTTATATCATCCAGCAAAGCTGTGTAAGAAGGCGTATGCCCCCGTTTGCCATCTGACTTTCCATGCCCGCGCAGGTCAAAAGCTGTCAAAGCAAATCCTTTATCAGTGATGTATTCTGCAAGATGGACATATCTGCTGCTATGTTCTCCCAAGCCATGCACAAGGCAAATCACTGCTTTAGGACTATCTTGCGGCTCCCAGCCCTGAGCAAATAGTTCTAAATCGTCTGGGGTGCGGTATTTGTCTTCGAAGTGTTTCATAATCCAGAGTACGGGAATAATAATACTCAATAAAATGCTAATATACGAATGAATACTAATGATACTAATAAAGAAGAGGACACAGCAAAATAATTAGGTAGTGCTTTTCATTAGTCCCGCACATAAACTTAATTATTGGAATTTAGAAAAAAATGCTATAGTTAATTAAATTTATGCGCGGGATTAGTATAATTAGTATGAATTAGTATATTAGCATTACACCTATTCGTATCAGCTTCCAATCAAAATAAATGGCGCCCAATAGTAAGGTGCAGCGTTTTTGCCATCTTTGATCATTTGCAGCTTCGCCTCTTTTATTGATTGTGACACTGATTTTTTACTGATGAGCCTGCTATAAAAATCTATCATCAGATTTGAAGTTGATTCATCTGCTACACGCCACAGTGATACAACTAAATTAGTGGAGCCCGAATAAAGAAATCCTCTTGTCAAACCGATAATTCCTTCTCCTTTTTGAACTTTTCCCAAAGCAGTTTCGCAGGCGCTTAATACCACAATATTGGCGTTAAGTTTAAGATTGTATGTTTCTCCGGCATACAAAATCCCGTCTTCAACAGTAGTTGTATCCCCATACAATAATAATCCGGAAAGTTTGGTTTTTTCTTCATTGATAACCCCATGGGTTGCAATATG
>VRUD01000142.1 GCA_019456305.1 Cytophagales bacterium
TTTGGTGCCGATGGAAAAACCAGCTACATTTCTTCTTGCTGTTCCGCCAAAATCAGCTTTTTGGGTCCACGCATTGCATTGAGCATAAGAATGTGATACCGTTCCTAATGCTCCAAGCATTAGAAATGATAAACAACCGGTTACAGTTGCCAGACGATTAGATGGTCTTTGATATCTCATAATTGTAAGAATTTAAAAAGTTTGAAAATAAATTCAATCAGAAAATTCTCGTAATAAATGATATAAAAATTCTAATATACAAAATCAAACATGCTTTGTCAAGTTTTTTCGTACTTTTTTTTCGGAAGAAGTAATAACTTACTGATTATCAATAACTTATAATGCTATTTTTATTTTAATAGAAAAATTTACTCTATTTTATTCCCGATATTTGCCTCAACACTTGTTTAGCCCTTGCATTGTCAGGATTTATTTGAAGCACTCTTAATAAAATACTTTTTGCTTTTTGTGATTCCTCATGATATATATACCATCCGGCTATATTTAGCAGGGCAGGTTCATTGTCAGGGTCCAGGTTAATGGCTTTATCGTAGAGTATTTTGGCTCTATCCGGC
This sequence comes from Cytophagales bacterium, assembly GCA_019456305.1. Taxonomy (NCBI): domain Bacteria; kingdom Pseudomonadati; phylum Bacteroidota; class Cytophagia; order Cytophagales; species Cytophagales bacterium. The sequence continues at coordinate 576 of VRUD01000142.1, forward strand.
CTGTTCAATATCAAATACAGATAGCCTAAGTTGGAGATAGCCGGGACATATTTAGGGTTTTCAGTGATAATAAACTCAAAAGTGTTTTTGGCTTTTTGTAAATCTCCTGATTGCATATAGGCGCTGCCTAATTTATTCTGAAAATCCAAATGAAGTGGCTTTAATTTTACTGCTTTTTTAAAATATTTTAATGCTTCTTCATATCTTGCCAACTGGTAATATGCTTCCCCTACCCTATAGCATGTCCAGCTATCAGCAATCGAATCAATATCAAAATTGCCGGCAAAGAGGATTACTTTGTTCATGTCGTGTCTAAGATAATAAAGATGAATGATTTCTTTTAATTGTTGCCTGTATCTTTTCATTTTTTTCTTCTCTTTTCCATTTCCCATTTCCCATTTCCCATTTTCCATTAAGAGGTATTTTTCAGCCGAATCAAGCGCGTTAGATACAAAACCGAATTTTTCATAATATGCCAAATATCCTTTTGCAATAGTGTTGTGAGACGGATTTTCATTGGTCAAACAAACAAGCCCGATAAATTCCTTAATTTTTGATATGGCCGTATCTGAAATGGGAATTTGAATCTTATGGTCTGTAATAGATACGTGAGGAATGTCAATGCTTGTTGATTTGGGCATATGACATTTCACACAATCCATTTGGTGATTCGGTGACTTGGTGATTTGATGATTTGTTGATTGATGGATTGGAGATTTGGGAATATCATGACAACTTATGCAGGTATTGTTAAAAATTTGACTTTTCGTAAATTTCACACTCACATGCGGATTATGGCAGGTTATGCAGCTTATTTTCTTTGATTGCTTAAAACATTGACTCTGCATCAATCTTTCAACATGCGAAGCCATTATAAATTCATCATCTGCACCCGCAAATTTCGGCATAAAAATATTCATCACTGCCGCCAGGTCCATTCCCGGTTTGAAATCTCTAAATGACTTACCATCTTGCAAAACTGTTATACCCTGTAAATGGCAGCGTTTGCAAAGACTCATTTGAAGCGCTATTGGCAATTTAGCTGGATTTACGATGGTATGATCAATATATTTTGAAGTGTCAATGATATTACCTGCTCTTTTTTCTTTTACATGAAGTTCACCAGGCCCATGGCAGCGCTCACAATCAATGCCTGTTTTTACACTGATATATTTGTTCTCCGAACCCACTGCAAAATCAGGATATGCATTGTGGCAGGTCATACATTCCAAACCTATTATCCTTGAAAACCGTGAATTATTGCCTCGTTCAAAGCCGGGGGCCAGATCCCACACTCCCCTTTGTGTATAATAGGTTATGGGCGCCTGGTAAAGGTAGCCATGAAAATTAACAATATGTGAGTTGGTATGCTGGCCTGAACCTATAATATAACTGACTTGCTCGATTCTTTTGTGTATTGTGTCACCATCCTTCAGCCTGAATTCCATTATCATCAGAGAATCATTCGACCAAAAAGGTTTGTAATACAGGTCGCTATATTCATCGTAAACCAATGCATCTTCACCAAACGATGCTGCACTTTTTTGGCGGGAAGCAATATCAAATGATTGCCCCATGCCGGTATGAATAAAATCTTCATATACTTTATAATGGCAGCCGCGGCAAACAGTAATTCCTACGTATTTAACAGTATCATGATGATTTAGATAGATTGGGGCTGGAGCAGTTTGTTTTTCGGTTTCATTTGAGCAATTGATAGCAATCAAAGTAACATAGAAAGTGACGGCAATAAGTGTGAGTACTTTCTTCATTTAATGGATGCCGGTTGCAGGATATTGGATATTAGATACTGCCAATTGTCGACTGTAGACTGAATACTACCCTATTGACCCCGAGTACTTGAAGTCAACTGCCACTGCATACTGCCCACTGCTTACTTCTTATTCAGCCCTCGTCCATTCTGCCGTTCTACCAATAAAAGAGAACCCAATATATCCCCTGATATCCAACCTGTCTTTGCTTATCAAGGTCATTTTGCAGGAATATTCTTTGCCGTTTTCAGGGTCATATATCTTCCCGTCTTCCCATACGTTATCTTCATCGTAAACAAAACGTTTCATGATCACCAGCCCCATGAGTGGTCTTTTTTGAAGTTTGGGGTCAGAATTTTCATCATCTGCTTTTGGCGTACCATCTTCTTCATTGGGCTCATCAAGCCAGATAATTTTACCACAATATTTTTCCCCGCTCTTACCGCATTTATAGATCCTTAGTTTACAATCTTTCTCCTCATTGAACCATGTACCTAAAGCTCCATCGGCTTTCTTTTGTGCAAAAACAAAATTGCTATACGGCAATACATACAAGAAAAGAATGAACAGGAATTTCATAGCGCAGTGCGCAGGGCGCAGGGTGCGTAGCGTAGTACACAGGATGTAGGAAACGCTATGCGCCATGCTCCATGCGCTATGCCCTACGCTTATAATATGTTTTGTTTTCATAATAAAATTCTTTTAGATTTATAATATTGCTGCAAGGTAAAATTATTTGGTATAAAAAAGCTAACAGTTATTTATTTTTTTTTGCATGGAAAATGTACTTTTACTATGTTGTTTATAAATTTTTTAATGAAATGAAAAAAAATTTATATATTTATTTGGTGAAGTATTTAAAATTAGCTATATTAGTACCATTAATTATTTTAACCAATAAACATTAGCCGGAATGGAACAAATAACACTTATCGAAAAAGAATCAATCTCTGAGTGCAATTTTGTAAAAGAAGATGTATTAAGCAATGAGTCACTAAGACAACTCAGATACGAACAATTAGAAAAAGCCGAACGATTGGGCAACAACTACAAAAGAAAAGTAAGGATAACATTTAAAACTGAGGAAAACGAAATTTTAAATGTTGAAACCACTATTTGGGCAGTCGGTAAAGATTATATTGAATTAAAGGCTGGCATTATGATCCCTATCGGGGCAATTTTGGACATCAAGTTTGATTGAAACTTAGCGCATAGCGCATAGAGCATGGCGAAAAATAAGGTTTGAGCGAGGCAGGACGCCCTGAGCTTATTATACATAACGACTTAATTAATGCAGCATAATTACTAACAGGTTAAAAACAGTTAATATTGGTGGTTCTGTTTTAATATAATGTAGATTTTTGTTTTGCGCACATATTCAGTCATTTACATTCGAATAAACAGCAAAATGTATAGATAATGCATGTTATTGCACACTTATTTATCGTAATTATCAGATATTCCACAATATTA
>VRUD01000143.1 GCA_019456305.1 Cytophagales bacterium
TTTTCAGGGTTTTGTGGGATTTAGTGCTTTGGTGATTTAGTGGCATTTTTATTTTTTGGACTTTTTAGAGTGGACTCTTATTTTGAAAAACAATTTTTTTTATTTATTTTTGCAACTAAATACTATGCTCATCCACCTGCACCCAATCAATACATTTAATCTTATTGGTAACCGAAAGAAGCTCATCGGATGAGCTTGATTTGACAATAATGTATCCTAAAAATTTTCCACTTTATAAACTTTTTGTATAAAATTACGCAATTATGGTCAATATACCAACCTTTGACAAATAACGAATAACAAATGAAAAACATCCAATATCCAATATTTAGCCGGCTAAAGAAATCATGGGTCTTATTGATAATTCTTGCGGTAACTTTTATTGCATTCTCACCTGTTTTAAAAAATGGTTTTACAAATTGGGATGATGATAGCTATGTGCTTGAAAATAAGCTCATAAAGGAACTATCATATTCTAATGTTAAAAAAATTTTTACAACTTATAAGATTGGTAATTATCATCCTCTCACAATATTGTCATACGCCATAGAATATCATTTCTTTCAATCAGACGCCTATTATTATCATTTAACAAATCTGCTGCTGCATTTATTGAATACTCTGCTTGTATATTGGTTGATATATGCATTTTTCACAAGCCTCACTGCCTCCCGCAATGCTGGCCCGATGTCCATTAGACATCGTCCTCTCCCGAGTACTCGGGAGGATTTTGCCAACACCCTCTCCTCTGATCCAGGCAAGCAAGCTTTATACATCGCAGGTATCACTGCCATACTTTTTGGGATCCATCCTCTGCATGTTGAATCTGTTGCCTGGATATCAGCCCGCAAAGATGTACTATCTACTTTTTTCTTTTTGGGTGCATTGGTCAGTTATGTATTATATCTTCGATGGCAAAATATTTATATTACCACCAAAACAAAAACAGCTGATGAGAATAAGTCTGCTCACTTCAGGGTAATTACATATTATGTATTTGCATTAATATTATTTATTTTCTCCGTTCTGTCTAAAGCTATGGCAGTAACCTTGCCTGTTTTACTAATACTAATTAATGCGTTAAGCACAAAGCCCCGCCAACTGGCGGGGCATGGCGCTGAGAGCAGAGAGCAGGTCGAAGATCCAGACGCAGTCGGGGGAGCAGGGAGCGAAGAACGCTCCCGAGTTACCCGGTACGCCATGCGTTATGCGCACACGATCCCATTTTTTATCATATCAATTATTTTTGGGATCATCGCGATCATTGCTCAACATTCATCCGAGGCATTTCATGATCTAAAATTATATTCTGTAATTGACCGGCTGTTATTTGCAAGTTATGGGCTGATCAGCTATATATTAAAATTAATCATACCCTCAAATCTTTCTTGTTTTTATCCATATCCTGAGAAGATCAATGGCTTTTATCCTATGATCGTTTACATTTCTCCTTTCATTTTACTTATATTAATATACGTAATAGTAAAATACATTAAATATCGGGCTGTCGTAGGTGGTTTGATTTTTTTCATAATTAATATATTGTTGGTATTACAAATTATACCAGTAGGTGAAGCCCATATTGCTGACCGTTATACATACATTCCTTATATTGGATTATTTTTTATTATTGGTTGGGGCGCCTCTATATTAATTTATAGCAGCCCCCCTGCCTCCCGCAATGCTGGCCCGATGTCCACCGGACATCGTCCTCCCCAAAGGGGGGACTTCACTAAACCACTGCTACTTTCAAGACTTGTGATTAATTTTATATTGCCTGGATATATTATTATTCTTTCCATCGTAACCTGGTACAGATGTCATATTTGGGAAAATAGTTTTACATTATGGAATGATGTTTTAAAAAAACATGAAAATGTTTGGATAGCCTACAACAACAGAGGGCTGACCTATTTATATAGCAACCAATTTGATAAAGCTATTCGTGATTTTAGCGCTGCATCAAGCCTGCGCCAGGATCTACCGCGGATCTATTTCAACAGGGCATACGCTTATTATCGCAGCGGAGAATCAAAATTGGCTTTCGAGGATTGTAATTATGCCATAAGTCTTGATGTGAATAATGCTAAAGCATATGCAAACAGAGGCAGCCTTTATTTCAGTTCAGGTAATTACAACCAAGCCCTAAAAGATTTTAATATGGCTTTAGCTCTTGATGCTGAATTGGAATTAGCTCTTATAAACAGGGCAAAGCTTTTTACTCAGGCTGGGGAACTAGATAAGGCAATTGCAGATCTGAGCCGGTTAATAGCGCTAAATCCCATTATATATTTAACATATCATAACAGAGGTAATTTATATCACAAAAAGGGTGAATTCGAAAAAGCAATTTTAGACTTAAATAAAGTAATAGAAATGAATCCTGAATTTATAGAGGCTTATTATAATAGAGCTTATATTTACTTAAATTCGGGAAAGTACTTAGAAGCCACTAAAGACTATAGTAAAGTAATAGATCTAAATTCTGGGAATGTTCAGGCATATAATAACAGGGGTGTTGCCTGGTATAGACTCAATGAGTTTCAAAAAGCATATTATGATTTGCAAAAAGCCAAAGAATTGGGATTTGAAGTAGATGATAATTTGCTTGAAAATATTTTGATGAGAATGAATGAGAAAAAGAAATAGGCAGTTGATCCCCTCGAGTACTCGGGGGGAACAGTTGACAATATTGCCTGCTGCCAACAGCCTACTGCTTATTGTTTTTGTGGGATTTAGCGCCTGCTGCAGGCAGGTGATTTAGTCCCGCCAAAGGCAGGATTGCCCCGCAATGTGCGGGGTAAATTTCTTCTGTTTTAGTAAGTTTTTCAAAGATTCCAAATAATGAACAAAATAAACTTTTTTTCATTTGAATATATGCATCCTCCGATTAGGGAAGAAATAATAAAGAAACTGATAAAGGTGCTGGATAGCAATTCATATATATTAGGGGAGGAGGTTAAACAATTTGAATCGCAATATGCTGAATTTTGTCAATGTAAATATTGTATCGGGGTAGGAAATGGATTAGATGCCTTAGTGATTTCCCTAAAAACGCTTGGTATAGGAAAAGGTGACGAAGTGATCTTACCTGCCAACACTTATATAGCAACATTTCTGGCAATCAGCATGGTTGGCGCAAAGCCGGTACCTGTAGAACCCCGTATAGAAACCTATAACATAAACCCGGAAAAAATAGAATCTGAGATCACAGATAAAACAAAAGTGATCATTCCTGTACATCTTTATGGACAATCATGCGAGATGGATGCGATCATACAAGTAGCCCTAAAGCACAATTTGCACATAGTGGAAGACAATGCCCAGGCGCAAGGCGCAACGTACAATGGCAAAAAAACCTCAAGTTTTGGTAATATCAATACAACCAGCTTTTATCCCGCGAAAAATATCGGTGCTTTAGGCGATGCAGGTGCAATTACAACAAACGATCGCGCACTTTATGAGAAAGCATGTATTATTCGTGATTATGGATCAGAGAAAAAATACTACAACGAGTTCAAAGGAGTAAATTCGAGATTAGATGAATTGCAGGCAGCTGTATTGTCTGTAAAAATCAAGAGGCTAAATGATTGGAATAATAAACGTCAAAAAATCGCTCAAATTTATGATGAAGAATTAAATAGTATCCCTGAAATAATTCTTCCAAAGACCTTAGATAACTGTACTTCTGTTTTTCATCAATATTTAATAAGAATAGATAAACGTGATGAGTTGCAAGGTCATCTAACAAAAAATAATATAAGAACGCTAATACATTATCCGGTTCCGCCATATCTACAGAAAGCATA
>VRUD01000144.1 GCA_019456305.1 Cytophagales bacterium
CTGATGATATTCCAACGCTTTGCCATATTCGCCTTTATCTTTATAAACGTTTCCCAGGTTATTATAGCTGCTTGTTATTTCAGGATGATCCTTGCCAAGGATTTGGTACCTGATTCTTATTGCTTGCTGATGCGATTCCATTGCTTCATTATAACTACCAGTTTCACGATAAACAATGCCTATGTTATCATAGCTCGCAGCTACATCAAGATGGTCTTTACCAAAGTTTAGTTGCCGTATTCTTAATGCTTGCTGAAAATATTCCATTGCTGTGCCATAATCGCCTCTTTCAAAATAAACAATTCCCATGTTATTATAGCTTTGAGCGATAGAAGGGTGATCTTTGCCAAGGTTTAGTTGCTTTATTCTTAATGCTTGCTGATGATATTCCATCGCTTTTTCATAATCACCTTTTTCCCAATAAATTACTCCTATATTATTAAATCCGAAAGCCATCTTAAGATGCTCATTACCAAGCGTCTTCAATATGTTCAATGATTGCTGATAATTTTTTAATGCATTATCATATTCTCCTTTTTTCCAATAAACTGCTCCCAAAACATTATAGGAGGCTGCAACAACCTTGTGTTGTTTGCCAAGTTTTTCAATCCCTGTCGTTAGTCCTGTTTTTAATTTTTCAATCGCTTTGGTGAATTGGGCTTTATAGAAATAGTTTTGGGCTATTTTGTTAAAACAAATGAGATAATCTTCCCATTTTATTAATTGCCCGTAGATCACACTTGCTTTTTCATAATAAAAAATAGCGCTGTCGTACTGGGCAACTTTGGAGAGGGAGTCGGCTTTTTTGAAATAATCACCTGCCTGCGTCCCGATGGTAATCGGGACAGGCAGGTTGGCCAAAGTGGTATCTCTCTGGCTGTAAACGATGAACGGTAGTATAACGAAAAGAAATATGATTGTAGTTTTCATAAATCGTAAATCTAAAATCGCCTAAAACAAAAAAAACCACTAATTACACGAATTACACTAATTTAATGTAAAATAAAATACCAGATTTTAATAATTAGTGAAATTAGTGTAATTCGTGGTTAAAAATTCTAAAATCGCAAATTCACCCCCACGCTCGGCAAAATCGGCAACTGGTTCACTCTTGTATAATTTACCCTGTCGAAGTAAAAGAGATTTGCTCTGTTATAAACATTGATCACGCTTGCGTTTATTTCCAGAGCAGAATATTTGCTGAATTGAAATGTTTTTTTTACAGAAAGGTCTAACCTGTGATACCAGGGAAGCCGTCCCTTGTTATATTCAGCATACAGGATACCAAGTTGGCCATTTGCAGTAGTAATATCGGTATCAATGCCACCCTGGAAGGTGATGTCCTGGTAAAATCCTGCGGTTTGCGTAAAAGGAAATCCACTGCCCAGATTCCATCTTGCTGCAAATACCCAGCTTGTCCCACCTGTATAAGAAGCAATAATATTCAAATTATGCCTGCGGTCAAAATTAGGATAATAGGTCTCGCTACCAAATTTTCTTTCTACAGAAGCAAAAGAATAACCTGTCTGAAAATATAGTTTTTTATAATCATATTTTACAAGCAGATCAATACCTTTCGCTAACCCGGTTTCTACTATGTACTCAGGATCGTCCCTTTCAATTCTATCCCTGTTTATATTGACTAATTGGATAAAATCTTTCACGTATGGTTCAATATTAACCTCAATATTGCTTCTCAGATCAATCTCAACCCCGCCTATCAGGTGCCGGGCCTTTTGGAGCTTGTTATCAATTCTATCGCCCTTATAGTCATATATTATTTCAGGACTTGAAATGAAACCTACAAACAGATTAACCACGTCTCTATCCGAGCGTGTAGCAATGAGATTCTGGGCATATAATCCGCCTGCAACTTTCAACCTTACCCGGTTATTTAAATTGTATTTTAGACCCAGGCGTGGTTCAGGGAACAGGTTATTAAGTGAAGCATAATAATGCAGTCTTAAGCCAGGTTCTATAATAAGAATGGGACGGGAGGAAGATGGCTGATGTTTGATTGATGATGGTTGATGTATAACAATCCGGGATTTAAAATAACCTGCGAGTTCAGTATTAAATTTAAGCAATTCCTGCTTGATACCGACAGGGCTGAAACCAACAAATTGTGTTTTATTTCCAAGTACCTCAATGCCGTATTTAAGTTCATGCTTTTTAATAAAATAAGTAAAGTTCAATGAACCATTAAAGCCGTTCACTTCGCTGTTTCTGGGAGATATAGTGGCTTCGGTAATACCAATTTTATAATTTGAATAAGCGAAAATTCCACTGATCAGGACTGAAGAGCCAGCAGGCAGCAAAAGAAACCTGCTGCCAATACCGAAAGAATTCCATTTGAATACTGAGCCTGGAATCAACGATGCTTTATCATCAAATCTAAAGCCATAGAAACTAACCTTACTCCCGACCGGACCTGTCAGCGTTATTTTTCCATACAGATCATTAAAGCTATAGGGCAATCCGTCTTTATCTATATAGCTGTAAAATACTTTTGAAGATTTATCCAGATATGATGATCTCCCGCTTAAAATATAGGAAATACTACCCTTCCCGGTTTCTGCTTTTACAATCGGGCCTTCAAGCATTATCTTGGAAGTAAACGGGCCGGCAGCTATTTTACCTGATAATCTTTTCTTATTGCCGTCATTGGTAACTATGTCTATGACTGCAGAGATACGTCCCCCGTACTGTGAATTAAACCCGCCTGTGTATACATCAACACTTCTTAAAATATCAGTATCAAAAACAGAAAACAGGCCGATAGAATGAAATGGGTTGTATATAACCATCCCATCAAGTAAGATCAGGTTTTGCACTGGTGCCCCACCCCTGATATACAACTGCCCTGCCTGATCCCCGGTACTGATCACACCGGGTAAGATCTGTAAATATTGTGCAAGGTCAGGTTCACCGCCAATGCTGGGCATTATCCTTATCTCTCTCGGTGAAATTGTAGTAATAGAGATGTTAACATTTTCCTGTTTATTTATCCGGATGCCCTTTACCTCAACCGTTTCCAGTTCTTTGATAGCTTCCTTTAGAAAATATTTTTTTGTTAAAATTCTTCCTGCTTTTAATGAAACAGGCATGCTCAGTGAATCATATCTTATGGAAGAAACCATTAAAGTATAATTGCCCGGGGGTACTTTTGTAATTGAAAAATAGCCATTTACGTCTGACGAGGTTCCGTAATTTGTTCCCCTAAGATATACAGTGGTATAGATGATCGGTTCTTCGCTTTCCTTATCAAGTAAAAATCCTCTTATTTCTGCGGTTTGGGCAAATGATAAATTTAAAATTTGAAAATGTGTTAATACGATAAGTATTAATATTGACTTGTTCATAATCATTTGCTTCTATTGTGTCAGGCTGGCAATAGATGATACCTAAAAATCTAAATTAAAAAAAACAACTTAAATTGTAAGCATTATTAACATCATGCATCAAATTATCAGTTACTG
>VRUD01000145.1 GCA_019456305.1 Cytophagales bacterium
CTACATTATCCTTATTATTATAGTAATTTTTTTAGCCTACGCCAATGGCGCTAACGATAATTTTAAAGGAGTGGCCACACTTTTTGGCAGCGGAACTACAAATTATAAAGGAGCCATAGGTTGGGCAACAATTACCACGGCATTAGGTTCGGTCGCCTCGCTATTTTTAGCGCAAACATTGGTCAAAAACTTTTCAGGTAAGGGGCTTTTGCCCGATGCTGTCATTGGTACACCGGAATTTGCCATTGCCATTGCCCTTGGTGCAGCGCTCACAATAATGCTTGCATCAATAATCGGGATGCCCATATCTACAACCCATAGTCTTGTAGGTGCATTAGTGGGAAGCGGATTGATAGCAGTTGGCAATGAATTTAATTTTATAAAATTGGGTGGCGTATTCTTTCTTCCATTAATATTGAGCCCTTTTATGGCTGCCGGTTTAAGCTTTTTAGCTTATTGGTTGTTCAGTAAAGCAAGATTAAAAACGAAGGTCACAAAAGAAACATGTATTTGTGTTGAAGAAAAACCAAGTGAATTAATACCACAACAAGCAGGAAATACTGCCGGATTGGCTTTACGGACCAGTACACAAGTAGGCATCACATTAGGCACCAACACGCAATGTAATGACCAACATTACGATAAAATTTTGGGGGTCAATCTGGAAAAATTATTAAACTTTGCACATTACCTGAGCGCAGGAATAGTGAGCTTTTCAAGAGGTTTAAATGATACTCCTAAAATAGTAGGATTATTGCTCGTTCTTAATATTATGAATATACAAATAGGAATGACAGCAGTAGCTATTGCCATTGCTGTAGGTGGTTTGCTGAATGCAAAAAAAGTCGCAAAAACCATGAGTAACAAAATAACCAAAATGAATCCCGGGCAAGGATTTACTGCTAATCTGATCACCGGTTTGTTAGTGACCACAGCAAGTATCCACGGCATGCCGGTCTCTACCACCCATGTCTCCGTTGGTTCATTATTCGGAATTGGTTCTGTAACCAGAAATACCAACTTAAAGGTAATTTCGCAAATTTTATTCTCATGGCTGCTGACTTTACCTATAGCAGCTCTTTTAAGTGGTATCGTTTACTGGATAAATATTCACTTGATCTAAAAATTAAATGACGATACACTTTCTCATACAAAATAGTATTACTTTGCATGGTTGCATGGATGCATGGATGCGTAGTTACGTGGTTGTATGCAATCATGCAATCATGCAATCATGCAGTCAATATGACAATGTTTATCAATGCGGATAGTCATTAAATATTATTATCATGGAAACATATTTAGAAACCGCAAAAAGCCTTTATAAAGAAGCGGCAGAAAAACCGCAGGAAGGCTTATGCTGTACTACCACGCCTGTTTGGCAATTACCTGGCCTGAATATTCCTAAAAGGATGCTGGAAATGAACTATGGCTGTGGAACCACAGTACACCCGCGAGACCTGGTAAACAACCCTGTAATACTCTATGTAGGTGTAGGAGGGGGAATGGAGCTATTACAATTTGCTTACTTCAGCAGAAATCCAAATGCAGTGATCGGCATAGATGCAGTAGATGAAATGCTGTCCTCCTGCGAAGCAAATCTAAAAGAAGCTGAAAAACTAAATACCTGGTTTAGCAGTGATTATATTGATCTAAGGAATGGAGACGCCATGGATTTACCCCTTGAAGCAGAAAGCGTGAATGTTGCAGCTCAAAATTGCCTGTTTAATATATTCAGAACCCAGGATTTAAAACAAGCATTAAATGAAATATACCGTGTTTTAAAACCGTATGGACACCTCGTTTTATCAGATCCCGTTTGTGAAGATCCGATACCTAACCATCTGCGTAAAGACGAACAACTTAGAGCTGAGTGCCTCACCGGGGCTATTCCTTTAAACGACTACTTAAAAATAATAACAGAGGTTGGCTTTGGAACAATAGAGGTGCGGGCTAAAAGGCCATACAGGATTTTAGACCCTGCGCACTATCAGGTAGCTAACAATATCTATATTGAAAGTGTAGAAATTTGTGCCATCAAGGATCCCATGCCTGAAGATGGCCCCTGTATCTTTACCGGTAAGACTGCTATTTATTATGGTGATGAGCAGTACTTTGACGATGGAAACGGGCATGCATTATTTTATAATCAACCTTTAGCAGTTTGTGATAAAACTGCCGGCGCTTTAAAGCGTTTGGGAAGAGATGACATTTTCATCACCAATTCTACTTTCTTTTATGACGGGGGTGGGTGTTGTTGAGGTTGTAGTATTTATAGGTTTTATAAGACAAGTTTTTTGATATTTATTTTTCTTTCATTATTACCTATTCGCTTTTTATCACCGCGCTTTCAATTTCTGATAACACATTGCTGATTTCCGGTTCTTTGCTTTCTACTATCACAACAATTTTTGTAATTTCTGTTTGCTGTCTAATTGCATTTCGTAAATACCCGACCAGAGTATAAAATCCTTGCTGTCTCCGAGTTTTCCCGCTTCAAATTGTTTGAAAAATTCAGCACTTTCCATATTGTACTGTTTCTCGTATTTATCCAAATCTTCCTGCATGCGAACAATTTCTCGTTTTAGTTTTTTTGTATGGTACTCAATGAAATTATCAAACAGCAATTCTTTACTGCCAAAAAACTGCACCAAATTATTTAGCCTGCTGGCAACATGGCTTTGTAATTCTATGTTTACTTGTGTCATTATCTTTTATGTTTTTATTCTATAAATACAATGTTTCAGTTGTGCAAAGCCCCGCACATAAATTCATATAAACCATAAAATACTTTTATGTCTTGATAAAATTTATGTGCGGGACAAAGTTACGAAGATGAATTATTAATCCGGCAAATTATAGAAAAAAATCCGTAGTCTCCCAATAGACGAATCTATATGATGTAAAGCATTGATACGCAATTAGTTACAAATATAAAGTTGCAAGTTGGGTTAATGTTTAATGACGATTAACTTATCAGTTAAAATTATCCTGTTATTTACAATCACCTGATAAAAGTACATTCCATTTTTTAGCGCTTTATTTGCAATATTACGTTCTTTCATACCACCTTCTAATTGATAGGTTTTTAATTTTCTGCCCGTTACATCAAAAATAATAAATTCTGCATGTTGCTTATCTGGAATAGAATATCTTATAAGAAATTTACCATCATTTGGATTGGGATATAATTTTAAATTGAAATTGATAAATGATGATTGTATTATACCTGTGGTTACAGTT
>VRUD01000146.1 GCA_019456305.1 Cytophagales bacterium
GATATTAACCGATATTAACTGCTATTAATTGAATACCTTCTACCTCCTCTGTTTGAGGTCGCAATCTGCGTCCTCAAACTTTTAAATTCTTCTTCACTGAGTTCAAACATAAAATCATCGGGGAAACGGTTAATGTTTCGCCTAACCCTTTCCTTTAGTCTTTTAGTTTCTACTCCATAAAGGGCTGCAAGATCAAAATCAAGCATTACTTTATATCCTCTAAGGTTGTAAATTAATGAATAATAGCCTGATTTTATAAAGGCATTTTCCATTTGCAAGAGTTTTAGTTTCAGGTCGCAATTTGCGACCTCAAAAACTTCTTAATCAGTTATTTATTTTTGAATAATACTTCATAAATCAAACATCAAACAACCAATATCCAACATCCAGCCAGCAAATTCATCGGATGGCTCCACACTTTATCCAGCAGAGCCATCCGATGACGCCCAACCCTGATCTTCCATCTTCAATTTTCATTTTTTTTTTAATATTTCCATAGTTCTACAATTGTAGAAGTGTAGAAGTAACAAACATCTTCCAACATCCAAAATCCCCCCCCTCTCAACTTGAAAGTTGAGCTACATCCATCTTACATATAAATCTCCCCTCCACCTTCAACAAACTCCTTCGCTTTCTCCTCCATCCCCTTTTCCAAAGCCTTTTTCTCACTAATCTCTTTTTTTGCCGCATATTCTCTCACTTCCTGTGTAATTTTCATAGAGCAGAAATGCGGGCCGCACATGGAGCAAAAATGGGCTACTTTGGCATTATCAGAGGGTAAGGTCTCATCGTGGAATTCCCTTGCCGTATCCGGGTCTAATGAAAGGTTGAACTGGTCTTCCCACCGGAATTCAAACCTGGCCTTACTTAACATATTATCCCGGTACTGTGCACCGGGGTGCCCCTTTGCCAGGTCGGCAGCGTGGGCTGCGAGCTTATAGGTGATAACGCCATCTTTTACGTCTTTTTTATTGGGCAAACCCAAATGTTCTTTTGGGGTAACATAACAAAGCATAGCCGTACCGTACCAGCCAATCATTGCGGCACCGATAGCAGAGGTAATGTGGTCATAACCCGGAGCAATATCTGTTGTCAATGGCCCTAAAGTATAAAATGGGGCATCCTGGCAGATTTCCAGTTGCTTGTCCATGTTTTCCTTGATCAAATGCATGGGTACATGCCCCGGGCCTTCGATCATAACCTGTACATCATGTTTCCAGGCGACCTTTGTCAATTCGCCCAGCGTTTCAAGCTCAGCAAATTGCGCCTCATCATTGGCATCTGCAATAGAACCCGGCCTTAGCCCGTCACCAAGCGAAAATGCAACGTCATAAGCTTTCATGATCTGGCATATATCTTCAAAATGTGTATAAAGGAAATTTTCTTTGTGATGCGACAGGCACCATTTAGCCAGGATTGATCCGCCTCTGGAAACGATACCGGTTACCCTTTTGGCAGTTAAAGGAATATAACGCAACAAAACACCTGCATGGATGGTGAAATAGTCAACACCTTGCTCTGCCTGCTCTATCAGCGTGTCTTTATAAATTTCCCACGTTAATTCTTCAGCTTTACCATCTACTTTTTCAAGCGCCTGGTAGATAGGTACTGTCCCAATCGGCACAGGAGAATTCCTGATGATCCATTCACGTGTCTCATGTATATGATTTCCGGTTGAAAGATCCATGATGTTATCTGCTCCCCAGCGGCAAGCCCAAACTGCTTTTTCAACTTCTTCCTCTATGCTTGATGTGACGGCAGAATTGCCAATATTGGCATTGATCTTTACCAGGAAATTCCTGCCAATAATCATGGGTTCGCTTTCAGGATGGTTGATGTTAGAAGGGATGATGGCTCTACCGGCAGCTACTTCATCCCTTACAAATTCAGGGGTGATAGGTCCCCTTGGTGTGTTTGCTCCGAAACTGTTTCCCGGGTGTTGGCTGCTGGATAGACTGTCTTTTAACTCCCCCATTCGTTGATTTTCTCTGATAGCAATATATTCCATTTCAGGTGTGATGATGCCTTTCTTTGCATAATGCATCTGGGAAACATTCATACCAGGTTTTGCTCTAAGCGGTTTTTTCAGGCTATCAAAACGAAGATGCGCTAAATCACTGTCGGAGCGTCTTTCTTTACCATAATCAGAAGTGATCTCATTCAATTGTTCAACATCTCTACGTTTCAGAATCCATGCTTCCCTGAGTTTGGGAATACCTAACTTTACATCAATTTTTATATTCGGATCAGTATAAGGACCGCTTGTATCATAAACTGTTACCTTCACCTTTTTGTCTAAGTTACCGGAGGAGGTAGTACCATTTGAGCCATTTCCATTAGCCCCGTTCTTAATACCCGCATGTGCAAAAGAATCACCTACAGTAATCTCGCGCATGGCTACTTTAATATCATGGACATTCCCTTTCAAATAAACTTTTTTGGAATTTGGAAAGGGCGCTCTGGTAATTGTGCTGTTGGATGGTAATTTGTGGTTTTTCATAATTAAAAATGTTTTAGGATATAAAAATCCGGTTACTATTAAATTTTGGAACTTGTATGGATGTATGAATGCATGGGTGCATGAAGAGGCATGCAGGCATGCAGTTATGCAATCGTGCAACCATACACTCATCTTCCATTTTCCCTGCCCGCCACTTTACAAACAAGCAGCAGTAGGCAGCGGCAGTTGGCAGTCCTGCCTCCTGCTGCTGCCGCTGCCTACTCTAACTTTCGGAAACCTGTCTCCCTTTACTCCATAGGCAGTTGACAATAGCTGGATACTGGATATTGTCTACTGACAACAAAACAAAGTTTTGGCAGGCGGGCATTTCCCATTTCCCATCTCTTCATCCTCCTTGCGTAGCTTTTATTACGATTATTTTATCGTTGGCTTTTAATTTATAGCTATCCCAATTTGATCTGGGTACAACTACATTGTTCACTGCCAGGGCAATTCCGGTAACGTTTTTTAATTTTAATTCACCGAGTAATCTTTCTAATGTAGCGTTTTCAGAAAGATTGTATTTCTCGTTATTTGCAAATACGGTCATGATGGATGAAACCACAAATTACACGAATTACACAAATTAAATTAGTGTAATTATTAATTAGTGTCTGTCTTTAAAGTCAGAATATTTTCTATTTGCCCAATGTTGTTTTCTCGCAAAGACGCCAAGAACGC
>VRUD01000147.1 GCA_019456305.1 Cytophagales bacterium
TAACCATCTTAACAATTGAACAATGAAATAATATATTTTATGATTACAATATTGCGTAATTAAATTGTTGCTACACTCTATATTCGTCTTACCCTTATACGATACCTGTATACCCTTTCCTCATCATCCATCATCCATCTACCATCTACCGCTACCTCATTATCTGTATCCACCCCGTACAAGGCTTTTCCTTATCTTCTACCTTTATGAGATAGAAATAAGTGCCATCGGGTAATGGATCGATATTTTTATTGGTGCCTTTCCATACAACGCCATCATCATTGTTGTCGTTATTGTTGTCATCTATGTTGTTATAATTAATTCCCTTCCATACAACATCTCCCCACCTGTTGTAAAGTGTTACTTCATTAGGCTTGCAAGATTCAAATTGTAATGCTTCTATCCACCAATAATCGTTTACCCCATCATTATTAGGTGATATGCCATTGAATATGTCCTTACACTTTATTTGACATCCTACCGGGAGTGTTAAAGTATCAATTGTTACACAACCATTTGCATCTGTTGTAGTTATTATGTATGTACTTTCACATAAACCAGTAGCTATATTTGTATTTGATATAATATTTCCGTTAATTGTATCTACCCATTGATAAGTATAAGGTGGTGTTCCTCCTATGGTACCTGTGGTAGGATTAATCGTTGCCTCTCCATCGCACTCGTCTTCATCGCTCGGATTAATGACATCTTGATCTAATATGGTTGTAACAGGATTTTGATATACCGTAACAACGTCTGGTCTGGTTATTAAATCTGTACAATTGCCTAACCCAACAATTAAAGTTACATCATAAGGTACTGTTGTTGTAAAAATATGTGTTGGATTTTGCAATGTAGAAGTATCTGCTGAACCTGATAGAGAATCTCCAAAAATCCACAAGTAAGTACTACCATTCAAGGATAAATCTGTAAATTGAGTATTGTTACCAAGACATACTGTATCAGCGCTGAAATCAGCTATTGGAGTTGGGGCCACCGAAACAAGCACAGAACCTACAGTATCGGGGGAACAATTATCACTTACCGTAACGCTATAAGTTGTGTCTGTATTTGGAGATACAGTAATAGAACTGCCCGTTGCCCCATTACTCCAGGTGTAGTTATAAGGCCCGCCATTTCCACCTGATACATTCGCACTAATAGTTACTGAATCTCCTTCACAAATAACAGCAGGTGCAGGAGATACTGCAAGTGGCGGATTAACTGTTACTGTAATATATCCGGTATCTGATTTGCAACTAAACTCATTAATATGAGAAACAGTATAAGTTGTAGTAGTATCTGGTGATACCCAGTGTGGTCCACCAGTACCTGGCAAAGTTGTGTCGCTCCAGGTGTAACCAAATACTGCGGTTGAGTCAACAACCTGCGCGCTGATTTGAGCGCTATCACCTATACATATTGTATCTGATCCTGTTGCAGTTATCACAGCAGGCTGTGGTTCAGCAAGCATAATTGAACCTGTTATTGAACATCCATAGTCATCTGTAACTGTAACTATATATTGACCTTGACTAAGAGTTAATGCAGTATCATCAGTTCCTCCCAAGGGAGTCCAACTGTATGTATAAGTCGGTGTACCTCCGGATGCGACAACGGTAAGTATCCCATTACTACCACCATTACAACTTATTGCTTCTGCAACTTTTATAGAGTCAATTTTCGGTCCTTCAATATTGCCAACAGTCACGCTTATAGTATTAGTGCATCCATTCGTATCGGTTACCATTACCGAATATGTTCCCGGAGCTAATCCTGTTGCTGTTTGCGTGGTTTGCGAATTAGCATTTGCATCCCACAAATAGCTATAAGGCGCTATACCTCCGGTTGGGATTACAACCGCCAGTCCATTGTTTCTTCCGCAAGTATCCGGAGCTGAACTGTCAGATAGTGCGAGTACCTGAGCAGGTTCGGTTATGGTAAACGATTCTGAAGAAACACAACTACTGGTATTTATAACAGTAACAGTATAAGTCCCTGCCGGCAAGTTAGCCAGAGTAGGGCCGGTTCCTGGTATCGGTGACCAGGAGTAGGTATATGAAACCACTGGTGTTACACCAACAGTGATCATACCACTGCTATCGCCTTTGCAACCGACATTTTGAATTACATTGGCTGTTATTACTATTGAATCCGGCTCTACAATAGTTGCCGTATCTATTCCCGGAGGACATCCATTAGCATCGGTTACCGAAATAATGTAGTTGCCGGCACATAAGCTATCGGCTTGTTGCGTTGTTTGGAATAATAGATCATCCCACTGGTAGATATATGGCGGTGTACCCCCTATTACAGAAACAGTTGCTTCCCCATTACATGCACCAATACAACTGGGGTTGAGCGTAAATGTAACAGCTGCTACTATTACAGAAGGTTGATCAATGATGGTATCAGCAGAAGCTACACAGCCATTTGAATCGGTCACTACAACAATATGAACTCCTGCTGCTAAACTATCAGCGGTAGCGCTGGTGTCTCCGTTATCCCAGCTAAAGGTAAATGGAGGCGCCCCGCCTGAATCGACAGAAACAGTAGCTGTCCCATCACTGTATCCAAAGCAGGTAACATCAGTAATAGAGACAATGGATACGGCCGGTACAGGCTCATCGTTAACATTGGCAATTGCAGTAGTATCACATCCGGTTGAATCGGTCACAGTTATCGTATATACCCCGCCAGCTAAACCCGCAGCACAGGATGTGGTAGATACAGTATTTCCAAGATCGTCCTGCCATAAATAACCGTAAGGAGCAACGCCACCAATCACCCCAACACATGCCGAACCATTAGCAGAATCACAGGTTGCTTCATAAGGGGTTACATTCAGATCGAGCAGCGGTGCAGGTACAATGGTAACATCTGCTGTTGTAATACAATTGCTGCTATCTGTAATGGTAACTGTATGAGTTCCTCCACACAACGCTGTTGCCGTTTGTGTGTTCTGGAAGTTATCCCATGAATAACCATATGATGTTGTACCGTATTATTTCACTTAATGTTATAGGGGTAATGCCCATTGTTTTGGCTAACTCTTTTTGGTTAATATTCCTATATTTT
>VRUD01000148.1 GCA_019456305.1 Cytophagales bacterium
GCAAACTATTGAACCAATGAACTAAAACTAATAACCAAATAACTAAAACTAATAACCAAAAACCATGAACTAAAATTCCGATACTATTAAATAGCTAAAAACTATTTTTTTATTTATTTTTTTTATATTTGTTTTTTTATTTACTTTCCTTATATTTGTATTAATTTAAAAAAATATTAAAACATGAAAACTTCATTAAAAAATATTGGTTTAACAATTATACTTTTTTGTTTTTGTTTTACTGCTTTCGCGCAAAGCAAGGATAAACACACCAAAAAACATAGTACCACCTACGTAAAAATAGAAATTGCCGGTCATGGTCTGCATTGCCCGTTCCTTGGTATGAGCTTAAAAGATAAGATAAAAAACACCCAGGAGTTCAGTGATTTTTATATTGATAAAGATGACGAGTATTTGGCCTTTAATTTTCCTTCTGAAATGAATTTAACAAAGGAAGAATTATTTAAGATCCCTGTCGAAATAGGTTATCCGGCCGGTATTGTCAATGTTATCATTGCTGACAAGCCGTTTAAAATAAAAAACAAGCGATCAAACCATAAAATTAATCGCTCCGAATACGCTGAACAAAAAAAACACAAACAAATGCAGAAAAAATACGATGAAGGATCAAATATTTGAAATAATTATATTAAGAATTAATAATGGAAGAATTACTAGAATTACGGGCCTGTATTGAAGAACAGCGCTATGATGATGCTTTAGAATTAGTTGGATTAATGGAGGAAATGAGTAAAGACGATAAAATTCATAAAATATACAGTTATTAAGAATGAAGCTTTTCAGCTTATAAAAGACCCTAAATAATACAATGCAAAATACAGTTTGTAAAATACAAAGAGTTTACAGCAGGCAGTATGCGGAAGGCAAAAAAAACTACATACTGTCGGTTGCCTGTGCTATATTGTCTATTGCCTGCTGCCTATTGCCTGCTGCCTACTGTTTTTCCCAAGTCACCTTCCAGCAAACCTTTGTAGCTCCATACATGAACGGAGGCGTCTATGTTGAAACTACCTCTGATGGCGGTTTCATAGTAACAGGACAACATGAAAGCGGGGCCGAATGTGATGCATATGTATTCAGACGGGATGGATGCGGCAATCTTGTATGGTTTAAAACCTATGGAGGAGCTGATTCAACCGATTCAGAAGGTGGCACGTGTATCCGGCAAACCTCTGATGGCGGCTTCATTATATCCGGACTTGGATTTAATTCCCCTGATGTCAGCCGCGATGCTTTCTTATTGAAGATTGATGCCGGTGGAAACGCACAATGGGTAAAATCATTCGGTGGGGGCCCGGGAGATTACGGCTTGTTCGTTCAGCAAACTAATGATGGGGGTTACATTCTCTTAGGCAACACTACAAGCTTTGGTGCAGGAGATTGGGACGTCTATCTTATAAAAACTAATGCCAGCGGCAATATGCAATGGAGCAGAACTTTTGGAGGTACTGGTCGTGATTTTAGCAATGTCGTTGAGCAGACCAGCGATGACGGCTATATTATTTTCGGCAGCACCAACAGCTTCGGGAGCGGAGGCTATGATATATGGTTAATAAAAACAGATAGCTCTGGTAATTTACAATGGAACAGAACCATTGGCGGAGCAGGCGATGAAGGTACCACCTGGATGACCAAAGGGCAGATAACTTCTGATGGTGGATATATTATTGAATCATATACTACAAGCTTTGGTGCCGGATCCAGTGATGTTTTACTCGTAAAAACAGATAATAACGGGTTTGTTCAATGGGCTAGAGCTTATGGAGATGCCGGTGTTGATCAAGGCCGTTTCGTCAGCCAAACCACCGATGGAGGATATATAATCACAGGGTTCACAGGCGTCATAACCGGTGCAAATCCTCCCACCGGAAATGCCGATTATTTCCTGATCAAAACAGATAGCAGCGGTAACGTGGCATGGGCTAATAAATATGGAGGAGCAAATGAGGAAAAATCCATGTGCGTGAAACAGGCAAATGACGGGGGCTACGTGATGAGTGGAAACACAGGGAGCTTCGGATCAAATTTTTTTGATGCTTATTTTGTGAAAACCGACAGTGCCGGAAATGTTGGATGCAATCAAACCACTTGGGCCCCCACTGTTACTAATGGAACCCTTTTAACAACCACACCTGCACCGACTACCACTTCACCTACCGTTGAAAACACACCTTCGCTGATTGTAAACGATTATACGCCTACACCTAATATGCTTTGCCTTAGTTGCAGCGGAAGCTTTTTCAGTTCCAGTTTAGCTTATTGTAATAACGGGCTGTTCGTTACTTATACAGATTCGTCAGTATGCGCCACTTCCTGGCAATGGGATTTTGAAAATGATGGTATCATAGATGATACTGTTCAAAATCCCGTACATGCCTTCCCGGCGCCTGGTACTTATGACACTAAACTTATTATAGCAAATGTAATTTATGGATGTGCTGACACGTTGATATTGCCGGTTACGGTAAGCGGCATTCCAAATTGCCAGTGCCTGACCAAAACCGCTGTTAATTTTAACTCATGGATTGAGGAAGGTGATCCGGCAAATGGTGATTGGGTAGTGGGAGGAGTTGGAGGAAGTCAGGTAACCCAGCAAATCAATACACCTGCTCCTACCTTTTATGTGAGCCCTGATACCTTTATCAACGTCATCATTGATGGTACGATAACGGTAAACGAAGTTGGTGTAGACGATGATCTCATAGGATTCGTATTCGGCTATAATGAACCGGTCGGTAACTCTACCAACTATGATTGCTGGCTGTTTGACTGGAAACAAGGCACACAAGCAGCCGGTGGCTATACAGCCCAGGAAGGTTTCACTTTAACGAAAGTGAACGGAGTAGTTACAGACGTTTGGCAATACTT
>VRUD01000149.1 GCA_019456305.1 Cytophagales bacterium
CAAATTAGAACAGCGGTTATTTAAGACAAGAAAGAGAAAATTAGAAAAGAAAAAAAGAATATAACCACGAATTACACGAATTACACTAATTTAATTAGTGTAATTCGTGTAATTAGTGGTTTCGTGTTTAAAATATTTTGTGAACCTTTGTGCCTTCGAGTCTTTATGGCAAGAAAAAGATGAAATTTACATTAATCCACATTATCCCAAGCTCGAAACCCGAAATCCGAAATCCGAAGTTCGAAACTCGAAACTTATTTGTTTCGTATTTCGATATTCGAATTTCGATTTTTTTCTATTTGATTATTGTCCTGCTATTTTCTTTTAATGTTTTAAAAGGGCAGGACTGGCAGGGCGGAGGCGGCAGAGACTGGAAAGGGCAACAGCTAAAGGGGATAATAACCGGAAAAATTATTGATGCCAAAAGTGCACAAACAGTTGAATATGCTACAATCACCTTGTATGATCAAAAGGATAGTTCACTCGTTACAGGCACTGTATCCAATCAAAAGGGAAAGTTTGAGATAGAAGCAAGTTTCGGTGTTTACAACATCAGGATTGAATTCATTTCCTATGAACCAAAAGTCATCAAAGGGATTAAGGTAAGCAAGGAGAAGCTATTTGTAGATATTGGTACTGTTAATCTAACAACTTCTACCGTTATACTTTCTGAAATAGAAGTGAAGGGAGAAAAAAGCCGGCTGGAAGTAGGACTCGACAAAAAGGTATTTAATGTGGAGAAAGATCTTTCAAGCATTGGCGGCACGGCTGCTGATGTGCTGGAAAATATTCCTTCGGTTTCGGTGGATGTGGATGGGAACGTCAGTTTAAGGGGGAGTAGTAACGTAAGAATATTGGTTGATGGCAAGCCCTCCGGGCTTACAGGCATTAGCAGCACGGCTGTGCTGGAACAATTACCTGCCAATTCAATTGAAAGTATTGAGGTGATCACCAATCCTTCGGTGAGGTATGATGCTGAAGGGTTGTCGGGTATCATCAATATCATTCTTAAAAAAGAAAAGAAAAAGGGTATGAATGGATTGCTCAGTATTACCGGGGCTTATCCCAGTAACCACAACGGTTCTGTCAATTTTAATTATGGGTTCAAAAATATCAACCTTTTCGGTAGTTATAACATCAGGAATGGTGAAAGGCCGGGATACGTGAAATATAACAGGCGTACAATTGTTAACGACACGATCACTTATCTTGATGAGCACAGCGATTTCAACCGTACAGGATGGTCGCACAATATGCGTGCGGGAGTAGATTATATGTTTAATAAAAACACGGTTACTGCTTCTGTGCTATACAGAACCAGCAACAGGGATAGAACCCGTGATGTTGAATACCGGGAGTATGATTTTAAAGATTCAACTACAGATGAGTATATCAGGAAAACCTGGGGAGCTAAAACAGATAACAATATAGATTATGCCTTAAGCTATAAAAAGATATTTTCAAGGAAAGGACAGGTGTTGACGGCTGATGTGCAATATTCCACTGCCTTTGAGGAAGAAGATATGGACATCGTTGAACAACATTTTTCGCCTGCCAGTACTATGCCCCTTTTGCAGCGCACGTTCAGCAAAGAGAATCAGAATAATTTCATCTTTCAGGCAGATTACGTACAGCCGGTTAGTAAACAAGGCAGGATTGAGGCTGGATACAAAAGCAGTATAAAAAATATTGACAAGGATTATGACATAGAGGAGGACACTAACTCCACCAATAATTGGATCTATCTAAGTGCTGTCAGTAACCATTTTATTTATAATGAGGTGATTTATGCTGCCTATGGTATGTACAGCAGCAAGGTTAAAAAAATCAGTTACCAGGTTGGAGTGAGGGCTGAGCAGACCTACGTTACCTCTGAATTGAAAGAAACTGACGAAACCTCTATTAAGAATTACCTGAACTTTTTCCCCAGTGTACATTTGTCGTATGAGTTGAATAAAGAACACAAGATGCAGCTAAGCTACAGCCGCAGGATCAGGAGGCCTTCGTTTTGGAACCTTAACCCTTTCAACAGCTATGCAGACCCGTTGAACCAATGGATTGGCAACCCTGACCTGAATCCTGAATTGACCTCCTCCTTTGAAATCGGGGATATCAAATACTGGGAAAAGAACACCCTGAGTTCCAGCATTTACTACCGTCATACCGATGACGTGATACAACGGATCAGGCAATTGGACGATAGCAGCGGTATATCTATAACCCAACCTGAAAATCTTTCCAGCCGCGAGTCATTCGGGGTGGAGATGACGTTTTCTAAAAATATTTTCAAATGGTGGAAACTAAATGGCAGTTTCAATTATTTCAGGAGCATTGTTGACGGAGGAAACCTGGGGGAAGGGTTTGCCAGCGATTTCTATAGCTGGACAGGCCGGTTGAGCTCCCAGATGACGGTTTTGAAGGATATGGATATTCAGATAATGTTTAATTACAGGGCGCCAAGAGAAACCACCCAGGGAATGAGGCGTGAAATTTATTTTATAGATATTGGGATAAAGAAAAGAGTGCTTAAAGGAAAAGGTACCATCAGCCTGAGGTTAAGTGATGTGTTGAATTCACGTAAATACGCTGGCGAAACAAACGGCCCGGGTTTTTATATCTACTCTGAGTACAAGAGGTTGTCGCAGAGAATATATGCAGGC
>VRUD01000150.1 GCA_019456305.1 Cytophagales bacterium
ACCCTGTTCACAGTCTGTTAATTCAATATAATTAATATCAACTTCTGATAGATCTCTGGAAGAAATTGCGATTTTAGGTCTAATAGACAAAAGTTGGTTGCTTTTATTGATTTAATATGGAATTTATTAACTTGATTTTTCTTCTCTGTTTTACACCTGAATGAACTCTCAATTTTGTTTTTAGATTACTGAATATTCCTTCTAAAGAATTATTGGTATTAGGCATTTTAAACTCTATATTATCATACCAGGTAAACAAATAGGGTAAATTATGCTTTAAACTCCTATATGCGCTTCTTATTCGTTTATGTGTATAATGCCATCTCCCTATTTCGGAATTGATCGTTTTTTCAGATAGAAAATTCTTCCACTTTGTGTGCCATTGATCCAGCCCACCTGTAAAACTTTCCTTATCTGTCTTTGTTAAAAGCAAAGTGAGCTCTTTTAATTCTATACCCGCCTCTAAACGAGGTTTTTTAGTAATATACCTGGTTACAATAGCAGCTTGATGATACTGGCACATTTGAACGGGAATATCACCAAATGAACTAAACATGCCTCTTTTTCCGTCACATACAATACCTAATATCTTCCATCCTTTCTCCCGGATATAATTTATGCCACTTACATAATCACTGATGGTTTCATGCTTAACAAATTTCCAATAGATATTTACCTTTTGATAATGATCCCGAAATACCATTACACCAAAATTTCTTCCAAAATAACAGGTGTCCATCATTATCACCGTTTCGTATGGTTCATGATTTTGTCTTTTAACATTTACCTGATCTACTCTTCTTTGAATTGTTCTTTTACTGACTTTGTATTTTTCTGCTAATTCACTATAGGTCTGCTTTTCTCTGACATATTCTTTCCATAATTTTCGTTGTCTTTTGGCCTTTGTGCGTCTCTTGTTCTCAAAAATATGATTACAATCTTTGCAGTAATAACGTTGCTTACCTGAGCGCTTTCCATTCTTTTTGGTATGGTAGCTTTTACAATACGGACATCGTTTTTTTATTCATTGAAATAAAAATTAGGTTTTAAACCCATAATAATACTATTTTTTTCCATATTTTACCCACATTTTTTGTACATTACTTATAATATTACTATTTTTGCGGTGATTTTAGCAACCAACTTTTGTCTATTAGACCTATAATTTACTAATTTACCGATGCCCGTTTGCATAAATTACTAAAAAACTCCATCATGTCAGAAAAAAGTTGATTTTTTAGTAAAAATTACTAATTGAGCTGCAGCCATTTGCGATTTTCCGTTTTGAAAGCGTTTTGGAAGCCCCGATCTTTATGCCGTATTTTATTTTTTTTAAAAAAAAGTATACTTTTTCTTGCATATCAATTATTACTTTAATAGTTTTGCACCGTTTTTAAATTCACTCCGCTGGTTAAACCCCATTGGCATGGCAGCGGGATGAAGCAAACTTAAATAATTATCCAATGGGGTAAACCACCAATCCGCCAACTGGCGGAAAGGTACAAACCAAATTTATGATGAAAAAATTACTATTTATCGCTGTATGTGTACTATGTACATTTACAAGTACAATTTTTGCACAGACTAATCTCGGTCTTGAAGCGTGGTCTCCTAATGGAGCGCCAGGCCCACCACCAGGTGAAGATCCGGATGACTGGGGTACATTAAACGGATTTATGTTTCTTGGATTTCCTCAAACAACTTTCAAGGATTCAATGAATCCTGCAGAAGGTACATTTTCTGCCATGACAATTACCGATACTCTGCCTGGTGCCGTGACTGCCGGAGCATGTTCCGATACAGCCTCGGGTATGTTGTTCCTCGGATTCTATGGCCTGACGACTGGAGAACATGGCGTTGCATATACCAGTAGAGAAATCAAAAGGGTTAATTTCATGTATAAATACATGCCTGTAGATAATGATACGGGTGCAATTACTGTAACATTATCTCACTATGATACATTGCTGGATTCAACTATCAAAGATGGTGTAGGATTAATGTTATTCACACAGTTGGATACCCCCTGGACAGCAGGTAGTGTTGCAATCACCTGGATTACTGCTGATACGCCTGATACATTACAGATCGTTGCAGCAGGAAGCGCTGTTATGTTTTGTGAGTCGCTTTCATTCGGGATTGGAGAACAGAGGAAAGGAACTAAACTGTGGTTAGATGACTTTGTAATAGATACTACTGTAACTGGTATTGATGAATCTGTTGCTGAGTCAAAATCAGTGAACATTTTCCCCAACCCGGCAAATTCATCACTTACAATTCACAGTAAGGATCCGGCAGACCCGATTCTTCTAATTGAGGTGTATAATGCAACCGGACAGTTGGTAAGAAGGGTGTTTAATGTAAATATAACCAGCAGGTATGTGCTGAAAAGGAAGGGTTTACCTTCAGGCCTTTACATGATCAATGTAAAGACTAAAGAGCATAATGTGATGAAAAAGGTTATGTTTGAGTAACCCCGGTTGAATATAAAAAAATTCAACAGGATAAATGTTGTTAAATTCATCTTTTAAGGTGGGAAA
>VRUD01000151.1 GCA_019456305.1 Cytophagales bacterium
TGGGGAATTCCTTTAGATACACTATAAAGGTCTGCAGTAATAAGCAAACCATCCAATGATTGGAATGTGAAGGTTTTTTGTGCTTTGACCAAATGACTGCACAAGAAAAAACCTACGATAAATAATGTAGTTGTTTTGATAGTTTTCATAGTTATAATTATTCAATGATAGATTTCTGTTTTCCAAAGGCTTCAAAATCAAAAAGCAAGGTAAACCGTAAAGTTTCGGCAAGTGGATGATTTTGCTCTAAGGTGGTTAAATAGGCAAAGTCTAAACCGAAAACCTGGTACCTGATACCTATACCTAATGTAAAATATTTTCTGTTTCCTTTTGTAATATGTTCGTTAAAATAACCTGCCCTGACTGCAAAAAGATCTGTGTACCAATATTCCAAACCAAATGATAGCATAATTTCTCTCATTTCTTCTTTAAATCCATCGGGTGCATCAGAAAATGAACCGAAAATTCCACTAAGAAGTGGTCTGTTGGGGTCTTTTCCTCTAACAATTATTTTTCCCCCATTTGTTGTATCTATACTATAAACTGGTGGTGAAGGCACCATTAATTTATTAAGATCAAAAGCGAAGGTTATTTTATTATATTCATCTATATCTGCCGTAGTTGCAAATCCTATTCTTAGATTTGTTGGAATAAAGTCTTTTTCTTCATTGTTGGTATAAGAAATTTTTGCACCTATATTGGAGATATTTGCACCAGTGGCAAAGTTGATCTTCTTACCCCTTATCAGGAAATCTTTTTGGTAATACACAGAAAGATCACCGGCAGCAGTATTGCCAGGCTTCGTTTCTGTTTCAGGCCCAAGTGATATATTTCCTGAAAGATTGGAATGAATGAATTTTAAAGCTAAAGCAACCCCAAGATTTTCACTTAATTTTCTTGAATATGCAGCGCTAATTGCGTATTCTTTTGGATTGAAAATATTAAGATTATTACCCTCTTTGTCAGTAAATTGTATACTGCCAAGATCGAAATATAGTAAAGAAAGTCCAACCGTTTGTTCTTCACTTAACTTGTAGTATCCAGTGAGGTATGAGAGTGCCATATCACCAATTAGTTTTCTGAGCCAGGGCGTAAAGGATAATGAAATTCCAAACTCTTTGTTTATGAAAGCGAGTTTGGCTGGATTCCAGTATGTTGCATTTGCATCCGGGCTTGTAGCAACTCCCAGATCACCCATAGCACCTGCTCTGCCGTCAGGAGCAATAGTTAAAAAAGGGACAGCAGTTGTGATGGTTCTAACTGAATCATCCTGCCCTAACTGGCTCTGACTATATAGATCAGTGGAAAAAAATAAAAGATAGATACTGAAAATTGTTAAAAGTTGCTTTTTCATGTTATACAAATCATATACGAATGAATACTAATTAGTGCCTGTCTCTAAAGTTACTTTTTCATAAGAATAGCACCCTGATTTATCAGGGTGAAAAAACGACATCACCATTTTACAGTCCGTTTTAACGGACTTTAATCACTTTGAATATCCAATTATTGAAGTCCGTTAAAACGGACTTAGAGTTTATTTTTTTGATTATTATCACCACGATAAATCGTGGTGCTATTCTTATAATTTTAGTTTATGGACAGACACTAATTATACGAATAAAGAAAATAGACACTGTAAAATAATTAGATTGTGTTTTTCATTAGTATTATTAGTCCCGCATATTTTTTGCGGGATTGACACCGGGTTAATTTAGTATAACCAGCTTTTGAAACGCAAAGGTACTGGAATTATCTCTATCAGAACGAATTTTTACCTTATAAATATATACTCCATTGCCTATTTTATTACCAAAATCATCCCTGCCATTCCATTTAAGGTCAGAAATATGTGCATTGCTGCTTTCAGCAGGAATATAAGAATTAATTGTTTTGATTAGTTTTCCGGAAATAGTATAGATTTGAACCTGAGCATTTAAGTCATCGCCTGCTCTGTTATGGTCGAAATGGAATGTGGTATTTGTAGAAAATGGATTGGGATAATTCAGTACGTGTTCAAGCGCAATGTCTGCATCATTAGCTACTATAAATTCGATATAAGATTCTGCTGAGTTATTATAAGTATCCCAGGCTTTAAACCTAAGCGAATGATTTCCCTGAGACAGATTTTTCAATGGGTACTTAACAGTGCCTGCCTGGAAACTATCAAGTTCAGTAATATAATATTCATTTAAAACTATGACTTTTTCTGAATTGTTATCAAGGATTGCCGTAATTTCATGTCCGATCCCTGTTCCGGCAACGTTGATTCCGCTTGAATCAAACAACTGTGCGATCAGGTCAGTATTTTGCCCGGTGATGCCGCCAAACACAAAAGATTCATCATCCATAAAAAGGTCAATCAAAGGAGCATCATTATCTGAGGCTGGGTTATCAGCGCTGCCTCCTATCATAACATTGGTACTAACTCCGTTTGC
>VRUD01000152.1 GCA_019456305.1 Cytophagales bacterium
AAACAGTTGTAATCTTTTTTTGTTCTTTATTTCTATTTTATTACCTTGCAATTAAAGTTAACGTAACGTTTTTAATCATTGTGTTTTTGCTCATGAGTAATTTGCTTGAAGTTTATTATAGTGTTTTTAAAAACATAGTAATCAGTGTAAAAAGAAAGTTTTTTTAAAAAATACCTGTAAAATTTGTTATATTGAAATGTAATATTTATTATATTTGTGGTCACATTCAGGTGTGGCTGAGTTTTAATTATCCATAAAGGAACATAATGAATTTAAAAAGTATATTTATAACTTTATTTTTTGTTTTCAACTTTAGTTTTGTATTTTCACAAGACTTTCAGTTAGGAGACAAGCTGTATTCAAAAATTAATGGGACTTGGTATCTCGTTGATTCGGTTGGCAGCATTATTTTTGAAGTTGAAAGAGTAATTACTGTTAAATTCAATAATGGAGTTACCGCAACAGAAAAAAACAACATTTATTCAGCTACTAATGTTATTGTATTACGTGAAAATTCACTTGGTTTTATTGATCTGCAGATTCAACAGACAGATGATATAGTACAGATTCTTCGGCAATATATTAACAGCGGGTTAAGCCAGGTAGCTGAATTAAATACAATTGGGAAATACTTTTCCGTTCCGAATGATCCCCTTTTTTCAAACCAATGGTATTTAAATCAGATTCAAGTTCCGCAGGCGTGGGATATATCAACAGGAGATACTAATGTTGTGATTGCTGCTATTAATTCAGCTTTTGACTGGGAACACGAGGACCTGGGTTTAGGGTCTGATGGTTATCAGAATATATGGCTTAATCCTGGTGAAGATCCATGGTTAAACCCCAACGATCCTACAACCGGTGATAGTGTAGATAATGATGGAAATGGTTTTGTAGATGATTGGAAAGGATGGGATTTTTCTGGTATGGATAATGATGTCAGACCACCTGATACTCCTTCCGCTGATCCTGGTTACGCACATGGCACTCTTACAGCGGGTATTGCTGCTGCCAAAACAAATAATTCAAAAGGTATTGCCGGGATAGCAGGAGGTTTTGGAAATCAGGGCGCTTTATTGATGATTATCGGTGGTAGTATACAAAGTTCACTTCTGGATGATGCTATTTTATATGCGGCAGACAAAGGAGCAAATATAATTACTACGAGTCTTGGAATTGGACAAACAGCCGCAATAGATTCTGCATTGAAAACTGCCTATGAAAGTTTTGGGATTTTTATTACTGCCGCTTCGGGAAATTTTGATACTTCTGTTGTTGATTATCCGGCAATAAGCCCTTATGTAGTGGCTGTTGGAGCAACTGACACAAATGATAATAAGGCATCTTTTTCAAATTTTGGTACAGATTTAGAAATATCAGCTCCCGGAATAAATATTTTAAGCACTTCTCCACCGGATTCTGTTGTTTTCGACCCGATTTATTTGAGTTTTGGCGGTACTTCAGCAGCATCGCCTCAAGTTGCTGGTGTAGCAGCTTTGTTACGTTCCTTAAAACCTTGTCTTAGCCCCGCTCAAATTAGATTTATTCTTCTTAATTCAGCAGAAAAAGTTGGAGGATACAATTATATGTGGAACTTATCTAAACCGGGGCATTCTCAGGAATTAGGTTATGGGCGCCTGAATGCATTCAAAGCCGTTAGTATGGCTGTTACTAATGATGCAAATATTTGCTTTGGGCAAAATGTTGTATTAGGTCCTCTATTTGTAGATACTACTTTATTGTATAGTTGGTCGCCATCTATAGGATTAGATGATACAACTATAGCAAATCCTGCTGCATCACCAGATACTACTACTCAATACGTTTTAACGGTAACAGACACACTTGTGGCTTGTATTATCAAAGATACAATATTAGTTACAGTAAACCTAAACCCGCCACCAATAGCTGATGCAGGTAATGATACAACTATTTGCTTTGGCGATAGCATTATTATCGGTACATCAACAGTTGATACGGCATTATTATTTGCCTGGTCACCGGCTGCCGGATTAAATGATAC
>VRUD01000153.1 GCA_019456305.1 Cytophagales bacterium
GAACTTCCATTGTTGGTGGATAAAAACACCCCGCCCAAAGTCCCCGCAAAAATGTTTGTGCCGCTTATGGCTAATGAGCGGACAGTAAGATTTGTCAAACCGGTATTGACCGCAGTCCAGGAACTTCCATTGTTGGTGGATAAAAACACGCCTCCGCCCGCAGTCCCCGCAAAAATGTTTGTGCCGCTGATGGCGAATGAATAGACAGTAGGATTTGTCAAACCGGTATTGACCGCAGTCCAGGAACTTCCATTGTTGGTGGATAAAAACACGCCACCACTACCAGTACTCGCAAAAATGTTTGTGCCGTCTGTAGCAATACTTTGGATATATCCGCCATAAGGTCCGTTGGTTTGCAGCCATTGGGCGTATAGCATAGAGTATTGCGGATTAAAGATTGCGCATTGAAAAAAACAAAGCGCTGCAAGTAGTAGATTTTTTGTTTTCATTTTTTAAAGTTTTGCTCCCAAATCCGGGACGGTTAATGATAATTGAAGTAATGAAAAATATTTAAAATGGTTTCAGGTAGCAATAATAATACAAGCAGGTGAAAAATGCAAGAAAAAATGCAAAAACTTTATTTTTCTTCTTTTCGGAAGTAATGCGATAGCATTATTCCAAATGCTGTGATCAAAGTAACCCCTGCGATTATTATCCCTATATACACTAATGTGAAGATGCTCATTGTTTTTGTAGTTTTTTGATTTTAAAGTATGACTTTATCATAAGAGATGTTGCAAAAATTAAAATAATCAATGCAATAATAAACAAAACAATTAAAAAAGTAAGATTATATCTTATTGTAATTTCAAAAACTCTGTATGAGATGCTGGATAAGCCAGTTATAATGGCAACCACAAACAAAGCATATATTTTAAACAGTTCAATTTCTGATTTTAGTTCTTTATCCATTATTGCCCATGTAAGTTGCTACTTATTTGAAATTTCATTTATTGAAATCTTTTGTGCATTAAATAAAAAGGTTCTGGGTACTGGGTTCTTGGTTCTGGACTCCCGGGGCTTAATTTCTCAAATTCCAGTGCCCAGCACCCAGCAAATTATCTATTATTACTACTTATTCATTTTTATAACTTTTCTCACCTGTGTTATGTTATCAATCATCATTTCCACAAAAAATACGCCTTGCGGGGCCCCTGTTAAGTTTATTTCCTGTGAAAACTTACCGGATGTTATTTTTCCATTCCATTCATAGAGCTTTTGCCCGGGGGTGTTGGTTATATGGATGTTCACCTGTTTATTCGTCATGCCTTATACTTCTAAAGTGAATTTGCCGGGGGTGGGGTTGGGAAAAATATTTATGTTATTGATGAAATCAATATTTTTTATTCCTGTTGTGGTAACAACCGTCAGAGCAGCTATGTTGCTTGTTGCGTTGCTACCCGAACAATTTGTAACATAGCAGTAATAAGCGCTTCCGCTGTCGCTTAAAGTTAAAGTTGGAGTGGTATAAGAACTGTCTGTTGCTCCTGTAATTGGCGAGCCATTTTTATACCATTGATAAGTGAAAGGAGAAGACCCGCTCGTACTCACACTCCATGTCACTGTTCCGCCAACTGTTGCACTTTGATTGGAAAGGATATTTGTGATTGAAACGCCAATACACATCTCCGATAACGGCCTCTTCCATACCCCGCCACGCCAAGTCCCCGCAAAAATATTTGTGCCGCTTATGGCTAATGAACGGACATTAAGATCTGTCAAACCGGTATTGACCGCAGTCCAGGAACTTCCATTGTTGGTGGATAAAAACACTCCGCCACCAGTCCCCGCAAAAATGTTTGTGCCGCTTATGGCTAATGAATAGACATTAGTACTTGTCAAACCGGTATTGACCGCAG
>VRUD01000154.1 GCA_019456305.1 Cytophagales bacterium
GCGCTTTGTTTTTTTCAATGCGCAATCTTTAATCCGCAATACTCTATGCTATACGCCCAATGGCTGCAAACCAACGGTCCTTATGGCGGACGTATCCAAAGTATTGCTACAGACGGAACAAACATTTTTGCGGGGACTTGGCGCGGAGGCGTGTTTTTATCCACCAACAATGGAAGTTCCTGGACTGCGGTTAATACCGGTATTGCAAATCTTACTGTCCAATCATTAGCCATAAGCGGCACAAACATTTTTGCGGGGACTGATGTCAGAGGCGTCTTTTTATCCACCAACAATGGAAGTTCCTGGACTGAGGTCAATACCGGTTTGACAAATACTAATGTCCTCTCATTCACCATAAGCGGCACAAACATTTTTGCGGGGACTTGGGGCGGAGTTTTTTTATCCACCAACAATGGAAGTTTCTGGATTGCGGTCAATACCGGTTTGACAAATCTTACTGTCCGGTCATTAGCCATAAGCGGCACAAACATTTTTGCGGGGACTAATGGTGGGGTATTTTTATCCACCAACAACGGAAGTTCCTGGACTGCGGTCAATACCGGTTTGACAAATCTTTATGTCCCTTCATTAGCCATAAGCGGCACAAACATTTTTGCGGGGACTGATTTCGGAGGCGTCTTTTTATCCACCAACAATGGAAGTTCCTGGACTGCGGTCAATACCGGTTTGACAAGTACTTATGTCTATTCATTAGCCATAAGCGGCACAGACATTTTTGCGGGGACTTATCTCGGAGGCGTCTTTTTATCCACCAACAATGGAAGTTCCTGGACTGCGGTCAATACCGGTTTGACAAATCTTCCTGTCCGGTCATTAGCCATAAGCGGCACAAACATTTTTGCGGGGACTGAAGGCAGAGGCGTTTTTTTATCCACCAACAATGGAAGTTCCTGGACTGCGGTCAATACCGGTATTACAAATCCTTATGTCTTTTCATTAGCCATAAGCGACACAAATATTTTTGCGGGGACTTCTGGTGGGGTATTTTTATCCAACAACAATGGAAGTTCCTGGACTGCGGTCAATACCGGTTTGACATATCTTGCTGTCAATTCATTAGCCATAAGCGGCACAAACATTTTTGCGGGGACTAATAGTGGTGGCGTGTTTTTATCCACCAACAATGGAAGTTCCTGGACTGCGGTCAATACCGGTTTGACAAATCTTGATGTCCGGTCATTAGCCATAAGCGGCACAAACATTTTTGCGGGGACTTTGTACGAAGGCGTCTTTTTATCCACCAACAATGGAAGTTCCTGGACTGCGGTCAATACCGGTTTGACATATCTTAATGTCCGTTCATTAGCCATAAGCGGCACAAACATTTTTGCGGGGACTAATGGAGGTGGCGTCTTTTTATCCACCAACAATGGAAGTTCCTGGACTACGGTCAATACCGGTTTGACAGATCTTATTGTCCCTTCATTAGCCATAAGCGGCACAAACATTTTTGCGGGGACCTGGGGTGGAGGCGTCTTTTTATCCACCAACAATGGAAGTTCCTGGACTGCGGTCAATACCGGTTTGACAAATCTTAATGTCTATCCATTAGCCATAAGCGGCACAAACATTTTTGCGGGAACTTATGGTGGCGGGGTATGGATCCGTCAGTTAAGTGAAATAACCGGCACAGGAGAGGGTCCAAATCAGAATAATGCTTATCTCCAATCATCAATCAACCTTTTCCCCAATCCCGCCACCGGCGTCCTCACTATTGAGAGCAACTTAGGGTTGGAAATTGAAAAAATTGAGATTTACAATACCCTGGGGCAGAAGGTTCATG
>VRUD01000155.1 GCA_019456305.1 Cytophagales bacterium
ATTTGGACAAACCGCACCGTTGATCAGGATGTTTTCGTCATTGAGATTAAGCGGGAATTTCTTTTGAAGATAGTTTTCAGTAAGAAAAGAAACCCTTTGCAGTTGCGGATTTGGGATTTTCGATTTCGGATATTTAATTCCGGAATCCGCTCCGAGTACTTGGGGCAATCCGGAATTAATATACTTTTCCCACTTCTCAGCGATCGTTAGTATTCCAATTCTTAATGCAGCAACCGGCCTGGTAAAGGTCAAAGGTAAAAGTGATTGCCTTATCTGCGGGTCGTCAAATAGAATAATGTTCACCCTGTTAATTTTTCTTTAAAAAATTCTATTAGAGTTTGGGTTTTGAAGTTTGGATATTGTCTACTATCAACTGCCTATTGTCTACTGCTTACTGTCTGTTGCAGGCTTTTTCTTTTCATATCTCCTTTTGAATTTCTCAACCCTACCAGCAGTATCAACAAACATCTTTTGACCTGTAAAAAAGGGATGTGATGCAGAAGAAACTTCTACCTTAATTAACGGATAGGATTTTCCGTCTTCCCATTTTACAGTTTCTTTAGAGGTCATTGTTGATCTGGTTAAGAATTGAAAACCACTGGAAGTGTCTAAAAATACTACTTCTTTATATTGAGGGTGAATATCTTTTTTCATTTTTTGTTAGACGTTGATGTTATCAGGATTGCAAAGGTAACTATTTTTATTTTTTCTTGCAATTTTTTTTATAATTGTTTTTAAAAAAAATACGGAATTATTTTGAATTACAATTATATTTTCTACCTTTGTGATTATAAATTATAAAATGCCAAAGTTGTTTCCATACATATTGCTTTTTTTAATGTTTGTTTTTTCTGTTCCCACAAGGTCTCTGACGGTTCATCCTGCGGAATCCACCGTGTGTGCTCAGGGGGAAGCTAAGCGCTTGCATAGGGTAAATGTTACCATTAAATCCTTTACCGCTTCATATCAGGGCGTTGATATCAGGTTAGACTGGGAGATCAATGATAATACAGGCGTTGGTTCATTTGATCTTTACAGAAAGATAGATGATAAACCTGAAAAAAAAATTGTTATTATTAATTCAACAGGTTCTTCGGCTTATTTTTTTATAGATGATAATATCTATAAGAATAATGATAATCCACAAACAATCGTATACAGGTTAGTTGCAAGATCAAGCCAGGCTGATGATATTGCCATCACATCAATACAACACAATCCCACCGCAGTTCAGCGTTCATGGGGAAGCATTAAGTCTATGTTTAAATAGATTTTTTTTCAGGTTTTGTAAAACAACCATTTTGAAATTTCTTTATAGTTCACCTTCTTGCCATACATCAGTATCCCTACTCTGTATATTTTTGCAGCAAACCATGTGGTAACAATAAATCCTGCAATTAATAAGATCATTGATAATATAAGGTCAAAGGCAGGAACGCCAAAAGGTACCCTCATCATCATTATAATAGGTGAAGTAAAAGGTATTATTGACATCCAGAATACAACAGAGCCCCCCGGGTCTTTTAACACCAATTGAGCCATAACAATAGCGATGATCAGCGGGACGGTAATAGGCAGCATAAATTGCTGTGTATCGGTTTCATTATCCACTGCCGAACCCACTGCAGCAAACAATGCTCCATATAATAAATATCCTCCAATAAAGAAAAACACAAAAGTGGAAAGTACCAGGGGTATATTTATTGACTGAATAGCTTTTATTATTTCAAACATTTTTGAAGACTGCCCGGTTTTTTCGGGTTCGTTGATTG
>VRUD01000156.1 GCA_019456305.1 Cytophagales bacterium
TTCGTAAGCAGCATAAAATTCAATTATCAAGTGGAACTTAAAAATATTATCGCCCATGCCAGAGAATACGGCTTTGTTTTCCAGTCTTCAGAAATATATGATGGACTACAGGCAGTATATGACTACGGGCAATATGGTGTAGAACTCAAAAATAATATTAATGCTCTCTGGTGGCAAACAATGACCCGGGTACACGAAAACATTGTTGGCATTGATTCGGCTATTTTTATGCATCCCCGTATTTGGAAAGCCTCCGGTCATATAGACAGCTTCAACGACCCGATGATTGATAATAAAGATTCTAAGAAAAGATATAGTGTAGAGGCGCTTTTACAAGAAAAAGTAGAAGAGTATCAGAACGAGAAAAGTAGCACTGGCAATAAAAAGGCTCAAGAACTTCTGGAAAAAATGAATCAATTGCTTAAAAAAGAAGATTTGAAGGGACTACTTCATCTTATTATTTCTGAAAATATCACCTGCCCTGTATCCGGTACCTGCAAATGGACAGACGTACGCCAGTTCAATCTTATGTTTTCAACCCAGGTTGGTTCGTTAGCCGATGAAACTGACACGATCTACCTGAGACCCGAAACAGCACAAGGCATTTTCGTAAATTTTCTGAATGTTCAAAAAACGGGCAGATTGAAAATCCCTTTTGGTATCGCACAGATAGGCAAAGCTTTTAGAAACGAAATAGTTGCCCGTCAATTTATTTTCAGAATGCGGGAATTTGAGCAGATGGAAATGCAGTATCTTGTTAAGCCCGGAGAAGAAATGAAATGGTACAAATACTGGAAGGAAGCCCGTATGAAATGGTATGGACTTTTGGGAATTGCTGAAGAAAAATTACGATTTCATGAGCACGAAAAATTAGCCCATTATGCTAATGCCGCTGTTGACATAGAATACGAATTTCCATTCGGATTTAAAGAAATAGAAGGTATTCATTCAAGAACAGATTTTGACCTAAAAAATCACCAGCAGTTTTCAGGGAAAAAGATGCAATATTTTGATAATGAAATTAATAAAAACTACCTCCCTTATGTAGTTGAAACGTCAACCGGTACAGACAGAATTTTGCTGATGCTTTTGTGCAACGGCTTTACTGAAGAACAAGAGGCGGACAAAGGCAGCATCAAAAGTGGTGAGCAAAAGATGCGGACCTATTTAAAATTACCCCTTGCATTGGCCCCGGTAAAGGCAGCCATATTTCCCTTAGTAAGAAAAGACGGGCTGCCTGAAAAGGCAAAAGAGGTCGTAAATAAACTTAAATATGACCATTACATCATTTACGAAGAAAGGGATTCTATAGGCAGGCGCTATACAAGGCAGGATCTTATAGGCACGCCTTTCTGCATTACAGTAGATCATGAAACATTGAATAATGATACGGTAACGATAAGACACAGGGACACGATGGAGCAGAATAGACTTCACATTGAGCAACTAAATGACTTTATCAGAAAAGAGACTTCCATGACAAATATTTTGGAACAAATTTCCCCGATACCAACTCCCCGATGTTAATCCCGAGTACTCGGGACTGATGATACAAATTCAACACCTAATCCCTCTCATAAAAATTCGTACATTAGCCACTTATCAAACCTTCACAAGAAATCGCGCCTGACTTAAAAGAGTGTAATGAACTGGTTTCTATTTTTGCTACCAGTGTTAAAACAGCAGAAAAGAATAAAATAACAAATAAAACAAACAAGAA
>VRUD01000157.1 GCA_019456305.1 Cytophagales bacterium
TTGCGGATCCTTGCAGAAGCAGCGCCTGAGAAAAAGGCAGTGGTTGTTCGCTCCCAGGTAGCTCCTCCCGGATTAACGACATCCCAGTCTTTTTTCGCATCGGTTGGATGAGCAGGAAAAGTTAAGTTTTCAATACCTTCAAGTAAAGGTGTTACTTCACCTGTAATTGGTTTTACAGTAACAATACCTGTTCTTGTAAGGGCGTCACTTCCTGTACTATTAGATACGGTCAATGTAGCATCATATACACCGAAGGTGTTATAGGTAACAGATGGATTTTGAAGGTTGGAAGTAGCTGGATTTCCTCCAGGGAAATTCCACGACCATGTCCAGGTACTATCAACATCAGCATCGTAAGATTTATCGTAAAACAATACTGTAAGCCCTTCGCATCCTTCGTTAAAATTATTGCTGAATTCTGCAATAGGGACACATGGAGGAGCTGTATAACCGTCATTTGTACCTGTTGCTATTAAGTTAGAATTTGTCCAAAGATTATTTCGGCATGGCGAACCTGTAATAGCAGCAAGCATTCTTGTTTTTTGCCCCTCTGTGAACATTTTAGAGCAGCTGGCATAATCCATATAATTTTGAACGTTATCTAATGAAGCACACGATGTACCGCTTAAATTACAACCAAAAGTTCCTATCGTGTTAGGGGTATCAGTGACCCCATCATCTATAGAACAATTGGTGGATAACCCCGGATCATTAGTTGATCCCCAGGTATGAGCAAGATTGAAATAATGTCCTGTTTCGTGCGTCAGAGTTCTTCCACCTCCTAATTGTGTATACCGGTTTACCACACCTTCATGGCTTAAGGAAGGAGCGCTGCACGGGTAATAAGCATAAGCCCCTGCACCACTGGCAATATTAGCAACAACCCAAACATTGAAATATTTTTGGGTATTCCAGCTAATGAGGTCTTTTACATTTTCACCGGCATCGTAGGTAAGATCAGAAAGAGTTCGGGTGATGCCTTGAGTACAATTTCCGGAAGGGTCTTTTTTTGCTAATCTAAATTCTATCCCACAATCGGCTGCAATAATATCAAAGGGGGGTACTACATCAATGCTATCCGGGTTAAGTTTTTTAAAATCCTCGTTAATAATTCTTACAGCATTTTCTACCTGTTCTTTTGAAATATTTTCAGATCCATAATTATGGATAATATGAAATACTATCGGTATTACATAAAGCGTATGCCCGGGTTTTTTTTTATTTGATGTGATATAGTTTTGGGTAAAATACTCAAGCTCCTTCCTTTTTTTAATTAAATCATGGTTATTTGATAAAGATTTATTTACTTCTTCATCAGTGCCACACCAATTACTATTCCGGTATTGGGCATTAGTAACTGTCGGTATCAAAAGAACACTGAATATGATAAGTTTAAAGGTGTATGTAGTAAGTTTCATGATTATAGATGATTTTTGTTTATTAAGTACGAATAGAGACTGAATAGCAGGCTGCCAGATTATTCGTACCCTCACTCCAACCCTTTAAAACCAGCAGAGTGGGAGCACGATGAGCAGGCAACTAAATAACTATAAAACCAGAACTAAAAACTATTAAACTATAACCCCGCACATAAATTTATAATAAATAGATTCTTTCGTTATTAATCAACAAATGGTTATATGGCTATATGGTTAAATGGTTTGTGATTAGATTAG
>VRUD01000158.1 GCA_019456305.1 Cytophagales bacterium
GGAATAACCTGTCCGGGTTTTCCCTGGAAGTTGTTTTCTATAAGCCATTGGCGAACAAATTCTTTTGAAAGCTGTTTTTGTGGTTCTCCTTTTTTTTGCCTTTCCTCATAGCCATCTATATAAAAATATCTTGAAGAATCCGGAGTATGGATTTCATCTATAAGGTAAATTTTATAGTTCTTTGTCGCCACTTCTCCATTCTTTCTCCCCTCTCCACGATAGTGGAGAGGGGCTGGGGGTGAGGTGCCAAATTCATATTTTGTATCCACCAATATGAGGCCTCTTTTGCGGGCGATTTCTGTGCCTCTCCGGAATAATGCTTTTGTGTATTGCTCTAATTTTTCGTAATCTTCAGGCGTGATCAGACCATTTTTTAGTATTTCATCTTTTGAAATATCTTCATCATGACCTTCACTCGCTTTGGTAGTAGGGGTAATAATAGGTTCTGGCAGTTTATCGTTTTCTTTAAGGCCGTCAGGCAGGGTCTCACCACAGAGTATTCGTTTGTCAGAACGGTATTCCCGCCATGCGTGTCCTGCCAGGTAACCCCTGATAACCATTTCAATAGGATATGGGGCACACCTTAATCCTATTGATACAGAAGGGTCGGGAACATCAGTAACCCAATTTGGGACTATATCTGATGTAGCTTCCAGGAATTTAGCCGCAAGTTGATTGAGTACCTGGCCTTTAAAGGGAATAGCCCGGGGCAGGATGACATCAAATGCCGAGATGCGGTCGGTTACAACCATTACTAATTTGTCGTTAAATTCGTAAACATCTCGTACCTTCCCCCTGTAAAAGCCGGTTTGGTTTGGGAATTTGAAGTTGGTTTCTTTAATAGCGCTCATATGTTAGTTGTTATTATAGAATTTCATTTCATTTAAAAATCTTTGCAAATTAGAAAATCAAATTTAAAACACTAAGTTTTTCAAAGATTTACACATAAAATAATTGATTTTCAAATCCCAAATGCTGTCGGGATGCGGGTTTCTTATAACGCAGTCAGGTAACTTTTTTTCCAGACCAATTTTCCATTTACATATTTTTCAATCCGCTTGATCTTGTTATTTGCATAATAGTACTTCCATTTTCCTGTATTCAATTCATTTTTAACAAACTGTTTTTCTTTGATTTTTCCATTTTTATAAAAAAGTATTACCTTACTGTTTTTACCTCCATTCTTGTAAATGGATTTCTTCTTAATGTTACCGTTTGGATGAAGTGCTATATTTAATCCTGTTTTCCTGCCCAGTTTATAATGATAAATATGCTCAACATTACCATTATCAAAATAACCTGAATTTTCACCATCAAGTTTCCCATCTACGTACCGGCCTTCTAAAATAAGCTGCCCGCTTTTGTTGTAAGATCTGAAGTCGCCATTTTTTTCGCCACCCGT
>VRUD01000159.1 GCA_019456305.1 Cytophagales bacterium
TAAA
The DNA here is from genome assembly GCA_019456305.1 of Cytophagales bacterium. Lineage (NCBI taxonomy): Bacteria > Pseudomonadati > Bacteroidota > Cytophagia > Cytophagales > Cytophagales bacterium. The sequence goes on from VRUD01000159.1 coordinate 5, forward strand.
ATGCTCCCACCCCTGCGCCTTTACTTCAACCATGTTCCCTTCTTTTGTTATAAGGTTGACACCTGATTTTTTTTCTGTGAGATGGCCGATCGTAGTAATGTCAGGGTGGTTTTTTATTTTTCCAAAATCACTGGTGTTGATAGTAAAAAGCAGTTCATAATCCTCGCCTCCGTTTAGCATACACGTTGTAGGATCAAGTTTGAATTCAACAGCAGTTTCATAGGCACTCTTCTCTATGGGTAGCTTTTCTTTATATATTTTAGCGCCAACTTTTGAGCTATTGCATATATGCAGCAGTTCAGAAGCCAAACCGTCTGAAATATCGATCATAGATGTTGGTACAATGTTGAGATCTTTAAGCTCATAAATAATATCGGTTCTTGCTTCAGGCATAAGTTGTCTTTTAACCACGTAATCTTTTCCTTCAAGCTCAGGCTGCATATCCTGGTTGTCTAAGAAAACCTGTTTTTCTCTTTCTAATAGTTGTAACCCAATATAGGCACCTCCCAGGTCACCGGTGACACATATCAGGTCATTTTTTTTTCCGGTATTTCTGTAGCTAATGTTTTCTTTTTCAACTGTACCAACTATTGCAACTGAAATTATCAAACCTGAAACTGACGATGTTGTATCACCGCCAACAAGGTCCACATTATAGTTCTTACAGGCTGTTCTTATCCCCTCGTATAATTCCTCAATTGCTTCAAGAGAATATCTGTTGCTTAATGCAAGACTTACGGTTATTTGCTGAGCTATGCCATTCATAGCAGCGATATCGGAGATGTTCACCACTACAGCTTTATAACCCAAATGTTTCAGCGGGGTAAAGGCCATATCAAAATGTATTCCCTCAACAAGCATATCAGTTGAAAACAGCAATAGCTTATCCCGACTTTGTCCCCCCCGAGTAACTCGGGGGGATAGTGGGGACAGGTTTCCATGCTCCTTGCTTTGTTTATTACTCTTTTTATAAAGGGAATCGTTTGGAGCCGGGAAGGCTATCACAGCCGCATCATCACCTATTCCTTTTATTGTAGATTTATTAAAGGTCTCAACATTTTTTCTAATCTTATCAATGAGCCCAAATTCTCCTATTTCACTTAGTTCGGTTCTTTTTTCTTTTTTTTTCATATAATAAATGATAAACAAGATATGTACACTATTGTAGCAACAATTTAATTACGCAATATTGTAATCATAAAATATATTATTTCATTGTTCAATTGTTAAGATGGTTATA